>JBLNFG010000343.1:0-3137 GCA_050263495.1 Myxococcales bacterium
GACTGGATGCTCGCCGAGCAGGGCGCGATAGAGGATGATGCCCAACGCGTAGATGTCAGTGCGTGTTCCAACCTTGATGCCCTGGACATGTTCCGGGCTCATGTAGAGCACCGAACCCTGCAGTGCGTCCTTTGCGGTCGTCTTGGCGCCAACGTCGTTGACGAACTTGGCGATTCCGAAGTCGAGAATCTTGGTCGTATTGCCCGAAAGAACGAATATATTCTCGGGCTTCAGATCGCGATGGATAGCGCCTAGCTGGTGCGCAGCATTGACCGCATCGGCAACCTGGACGACGAGAGACAAGGCTTCCTCCACTGCCAAACGTCGATGCTCGTGTAGGACGTCATGTAAGGAACGCCCGACCAGAAGTTCCATCACGATGTAGAACAGACCGCCATCCGTTACGTCCGCATCATAAACCTCGACGATGCCCGGATGCCGAGTCTTGTTGAGGAACACCGCTTCCGCCTGACCACGGCGCAGCATGTCGTCTGTCACGCCACCGATCCGGTGAATGACCTTGATTGCGACGTCGCGCTTGAGGATCGTGTCCCGGGCACGATAAACCGACGCGTAACCCCCTTGGCCAATTAGCTGTCTGATCTCGTACTTGCGAAGCCGTGAACCAAGCTTCAGAGGGCCAAGTGCCTCCTGTGGCCGAGCAAGCGTACTGAGTGGAGAATTCACAGGAAACGCTCCAGGTAAGCAATGAGGAGGGAAACCACCAATCCAGACAGCAGGAAGATCCCGATGGTTCTCGGAACCCAACGAGCGGTGCTTTCTCGGGTTACCGACCGCGTTCGATGCGCATTGGCGGCTTCGATTGGGCTTGGCGGAGGCTCATCGATGTCTTCAGGGGGTAATGCGTTGTTGGAAGGTGGCAGCGCAGCCACGACGTTGGTCAGCTGAAGCGCGGTGGGACAAAGCAGTGACGCATTAACGCGTTCGAGTTCATTTCGAAACTCTGCGGCCGTTTGATATCGCTCGTTCGGAGCCTTGCGCAATGCCGTCAAGACCACGGCCTCGAGCGCTGGCGGTATGGCCTGGACGCCGAAACTCGATGGCGGCGGCGGTTCCCGGTGGGCGTGCGCGGCAAGCACCGCGGTGTCGCGCACCACATCGTCAAAGGGACCGCGCCCCGTCAACATGGCGTACAGCATCAGCGCGGCTGCGTATAGATCGGCCCGACCATCGACGCGCAGCCCCTGGGCTCCCTCGGGGCTAACGTACCGGGGCGTACCCATGACCACCCCACTGGCGGTGCGTACTTCGATAGGTTCGGGCGCATCGTCGGACGTTCCGGGCATCACCCGCGCGATTCCGAAATCGAGCACTTTCAGGATTCGTTCACCCTTCGGCGCGGTGACGAGAAAGAGGTTACTCGGCTTGATGTCTCGATGCACAATCCCAAGCTCATGGGTGGCATACAGGGCAGATAGAAGCTGCAAAGCAAGGGCAACTGACTCGCTTACGGAAAGGTGCCCCTTGATTATCAGCTCATGGTCCAGGGTGTGGCCGGTCAAGTACTCCATCACGACGAAGGGACGTTGATCAGACGTCGTGCCGAAGCCCATGATCGCAACCACGTTCGCGTGGCGCATTCGCCCCAAGACTTGAGCTTCCACCCTCATGCGGTCAACGAGCGAGGGATCGCTGGCGAATCGCGCATGCAGCACCTTGGCTGCTAGCCGCCTTCCGAGCTTGCGATGGGTCACCTCATAGATCTCAGCCATGCCCCCAGAGGCAAGGTGTCGAAGCATGCGGTACGACGTGCCGGCGAATAGATCTTGCCCGCAGGGGGATACGTCAGGATGGGAAGTAGGCGACTTAGACATTTCGCAATCGTCAAGCGGTTGAGCACATGGCTGCAAAACACCCGCACCCCGACACGCTTCGGTGTGGCTCACCTCGGTCTTTTCGAAGGCTCCTCATGGCTGGGCCTCCCTCGCCGGGCGTTACAGTATTCTTAGACGGTGAGAAATCCACGGGTCTCTGAGCGCTTTGCGCTATTTGATTCGGCGACCGACAGACTGCCCGAGACCAAAGGATCGCACTTGAGCAGGCGCCACATCGCGTCGACGCCGAATCCAGATAAGAATCCGCTGGCGAACCATGATTCCTCCAACAGGTCCCCCGACCGATACTGTTGCGCGACTGTGTGAAAATACACCCTACCGCGCTGTTCGACTGCTCGGGCGCGGCGGTATGAGTGAAGTATGGGTCGTTCGGCATGACTATCTCGGTCGGCAATTTGCTCTGAAAATCTTGCACGCGCGTTACTCCTCGGAACCCAGAATCCTCGATCGGCTGCGCTTGGAGGCGCAGGTTACGGCGATGCTCGACCACCCCAACATCGTTCCTGTCGTCGATTTTTGGGTGAGCGATGATGGCCGCCCTTGCTTACTGATGGATCTTTTGCTCGGGCACACGTTGTATCGCGAGCTGCGTCATCGCGAACGCTTGCCTCTCTGGGAGGTTGCAAGCATCGGCTGCCAGATTCTGAGCGCTCTTGGCGCCGCACATCGGCACGACGTCATTCATCGAGACATCAAGCCCGAGAATATCTTCCTTGATGAAATGCCCGGTCGAGAGCGCTTGGTGAAGGTTCTGGACTTTGGGCTGGCCCGTGTTCTGAGAGATAGCGTCAATCACACCCTTGTTCCGCTTGTCGAACGTACAAAAACAGGAACGTTGCTAGGATCACCGCGGTACACGAGCCCCGAAGCCAAACGCTTGGAGCCGTTGGATCACCGCTCCGATCTCTATTCGGTCGGCGTCACCCTCTACGAACTGATTGTGGGTGGTGGTCCCTTTGATTCCTTTCCACAGCCCGTCGAACCTAGGGCTCCGTCGTCGATTGTCAGCGGAATTCCTCAAGCGCTCGATCAGATCTTGCTCAAGTCGCTGCGGGCCGATGCGGCGGCGAGGTTTCAATCTGCTGAGGAATTCGAAAGCAGCCTGAGGCAGTTCGTTCCAGGTCACCACGGAAGGACGTCGCGTCATCAGTGATGTGGGCGAGCCATGGGTGGCTTGATACTGAAATGGGATTTCGACGCGCATACCCCCAAATCGGATGTTTTCGGCAAACCTTCCAAGAAATCGTCCTCGGCTGGTCGATTTGCGGGTCTGGCTACCTG
>JBLNFG010000344.1:0-3706 GCA_050263495.1 Myxococcales bacterium
GCCGTGGTCCCGCCGTTGCCGTCTTCAACACTATTAGTGGCGCTGCTTGAGGACCCGCCGGCAACCCACGCTGGCTGGGAGCCGAAACCTCCCTCGTCGCTGGCTTGACAACCGGTAAAGCTAAACCAAGCACTTACGGAAATCCCTAGAAGGCTAATTGGCGCCCAATGCAAGCGTCGCAGCATGGCTCGACCTTTCGACTGGCTGTGGCTCGGGTATCGTCGAACGAGGGGCGCCAGGAACCCCCCGCTGGCGGGAGAAGTGGTCGCGACTGAGAGCAAGTCGCGATGGGAACCATACCTCAATTTCGCGCATCGGGTAAGGATTGCCCCGACACTATGAGCCGAAGAACTCGCGCGCTCGGATTCGCTATAGCTGCATTCTTCCAGCGGGCGCGCAGCACCAAGCTCGGAGTAGTACGAGCTTGCGCCAAAGCCCTCCGTCCATGGCAAAAATACGGTTCCGAGGATGGGCGTGTGCCCCGCGTCGTCGCGACTATCCCAAGTAGCGCAGGACGAGCAAGGTCACGTCGTCCTGCTGATGGCTGGTGTGGCGTCTGACGGCAGCCAACAAGTGGTCCTTAATCTCCTCCACTGGCCTAGCGGCGAAGGGTAGCAGCTCGCGACAGAGAGCGTCGAGGCCAAAGGGCTGCTGCTGGTCGTTCATCGCCTCGGTAACGCCGGCGGTATAGAGCAGAAGCATGTCATTTCGGTCGAGCACGAATTCGCTATCGACCAACCCCGAATCGATGCTGCGGGTCGCACCGATCCAAGAACCAGAGGTCTTGATTATCTCCACTTCTTGGCTTCGAGCTCGGTACACGACCAAGTTCTCGTGCGCACCGGCGTGTAGGATGTGACCATCGCGCAAAACGCGCATTAGGCACAGCGTTGCATGCTCATCCTGTCCCAGGCGCGTCCGCACGTTGTCGTAGATGACGCCGTTCAGGATGCGCAGCAAGTCAAGAGGGCTCGTCCGCGGGTTCTGCGCGACGAGGGCAGCAACGACGCTCTGAATCATCATCATGACCAGCCCCGTGCGCAGGCCATGACCAGCGACGTCCCCAATGCCGCACCAGAACAGCCCATCCGCTGGCAGAATGTCGAAATAGTCTCCGCCGACCTCGCTTGAGGGCAGCATGACGGAGGCTATCTCCATCCAAGGGATTGCGATGTTCCTCGGCAGGATAGAGGTCTGGATTCTCTCCGCGATCTCCAGATCCCGCTGCAACCGGTCACGTTCTGCCGTTTCGCGACGTGCCGTCTCTTCCAACAACTGGCGAACTAGCAGCGCGGCCTTGAGCGCACTGCCAATTTGATCGCGCAGTGTCTCGTACACGACGCCGTCGTTCGGTCCCATCTCGAATAGCACGAAGCCTAGCTGTTCATTTTCGAAGAAGAGCGGCTCGACGATGAACGTCTGGCGCAAGTCGTCGGATAGCACCCCTTCTGGAACCAACCGGTTCGCGGGAAAGAACTCCCCGCGGTGTCGCTCCACGCCGCGGCCAGCCACATCGTACGCGAGCATTAGCTTGGCGCGTTCCGTTCCCCCTTCGAACGTGGAGATGTACGCGCTATGGATCCCCAACTTCGGGATCTGATCCTGCACCGTGTTCATGACCGAGGCCACATCGAGGCACGTGAAGAGGGCCTCCCCCGATTTCCGCAGAGTACGGGCCCACGTCTCTGCCTGCAGACGCTTCTTGGCCTGTGCGCGCTCAGCAGCGCTGCCAATCAACACCCGAGCTTCGTGCCAAAGTTCCTCAGCTTTGGCCATTCTTTGGCTGGCACGTCCTAGAGCCGGCAGTGCATAGCTGCGAAGGATCGTCACCACCGCCTGCCACGCATCGACATTCCCCCCCGTCTCGGCAGCTTCATTGACGGCGAGATCGAGTACCTCGAGAAACTGTGGCTCCTGATCCGTCTCGAGTTCGGCGCGAAAGGCTTCGACCAGCTCCACGCCCTTGCTCACGTCGACATCGGGTGACGAAGCCCAAATCGCCTGCGTGACGTCGGCAAGAATCCGCGCATGATGCTCCAAAAAAACGCCGCTCAACGTGAGATCGTCGCCCTTAATTTCTGGCAGCTCGCGTTCCGGTAATTCGTGGGGAAGACAGCCGCACGATCGCCGTCGCACCAGTTCCGTTTGCAGCACGACGTGGTCCGTAATGACGTCTCCCTCGAGTTGAGCCAGGACCAACTCCACGGCTTGCTTCCCTTGACGATCGAGCGGTTGGCGCACCGTGGTCAGGGGAGCGGGAGCGAAACGTCCCTCCCGAATGTCGTCGAAACCGACCACAGCGATGTCCTGCGGAATGCGAAAGCCACGAGCGACCAAGGCTTCACAAGCGCCGAGCGCCATGGAGTCACTGGCCGCCACTATTGCGTCGAAGCCAACGCGGCGTTCATCGACCATCGCGCGGATAGCCTCAGCACCAGAGGCAACCTGGAAATTCCCAAGCGTCACCAGATTCGGATTGAACGGCAGCCCGTGTTCCGCGAGAACTTCGCGATAGACTCGATAGCGCTCCTCAGCCTCTTCGTTCACGCCCGGGCCGCGGATGAAGGCGATCCGACGGTAGCCATGATCGATAATCAGATGAGAAATTGCCTGCCTCATCCCTGAGGCATTATCGACCAGAACACTCGGGATCCCCGTTAGCGCGACGCCGATGGAGCACATCGGCATCGGACGATAACGTTCACAATACCTCGCCAACTTGCTTGGACCGACGTAGTTACTGAGCGTCCCAGACATGAGCACGAGCCCATCCACACAGGCCGGCCCCACCAGGTCATAGAGAAAGTTGCGCCGCGCTCCATAGCGATACGGCGAAAGCAGCACGCCGCCCGTCAGGCAAAACAGGCTAACGTCATTCGCCTGCGCCTCAGCATCGACGCCAGCCAGTACCTTATTTTGGTACTCATCCTCGAGCCAGTCTACGAGCAAACCGATGCGCCGCGTTCGAGTCATGCTCCTACCCCCACCCGCTCATCGCAGAGCCTGCTGATTGGGGTTTGTTCGTCGCAATTACGACCGAGCCCGCATACGTACTGCGCCGAAGCAACGAACTCGAGGGGCGTCGGCGCGAGCGCGAAGCTGTTGATCACGGCCAAGCCGCACAAGCGTAAAGGTCCGCAGTCTTCGGGGTTTCCGGCACATCCTGTCGAATTCATGCGCTGTGCTGCTCCCTGCACCCTCTCCGAAACCCGTCCGAGCTCCGGAAGAGCGAGAGGCGGCATGATATCCCGACCCGTAGCCGGCGCGCAGGCCGAATCCCTCGCGCCGTGCGGCACTTGTTGCGCAAGACGTAAGGCGCCGGCCCCACTGCGCACCTCACGTCCCGCGACTGCCGTACTGCGCACGCTGATGCCACTCGCGCACTCGGACCGCGCTGCGCACGCTCACATTCCGCGACTGCCGTACTGCGCTCTGATACCACTCCTCCGCTGTGACCGTGCTGCGCGCGCAAACATTCCGCGGCTGCCGTACTGCGCGCGCTCATGTTTCGCGGCGGCCCCACTGCGTGCGCTGATCTCGCTCTTGTTCCACGGTTGCCGTACTGCGCTCGCGCATGTTTCGCGGCGGCCTCACCGCGTGCGCGGATATTACTCCCCAGCGGCTGCCGTACTGCGCTCACTCCGTTCGGTGCTCGCCGTACTTTGGACAGTCCAAACCCCGAGCCACTATGGTCGAATGCTTAGGC
>JBLNFG010000345.1:0-9916 GCA_050263495.1 Myxococcales bacterium
TTCCTGCTCGTGCCGCGCCGCCGAACGGGCGAATGCGTAGCGCCGCTCGCACGCGTGAGGATTGGTTTGAACCGCCTGCCATGCATCAGTGCTCAAATCGGTACGGAACCGCATTAAATACGCGGCGAGCGCGCTGAGCGCAAGCATTCACGGGACCGAGAATGAGACAAGCGGCCAGCGTAGTACACGCTTGACTACTCACCCGCCTGTCGCAGATCTGCTTTTTGTCTTGCTCGGCGCAATAACAGCGGAGTGCGCTTCCGACGCTGGGCAGCATCGTTGCTGCCGGGCCACGATCGCTGGCCGCAAATGGCACATTAAACCACCACGGGGGCTGCGAACTGCGACGATAGCTGCGAACTGCGACGATAGCTGCGAACTGCGACGGACGGCGGATCGCCTGGCTCGGATCCGCGTCGCGGGTTGAGTGCAGAAGTCGCTGCCGCAGCCCGTCGCGCAGTCAGTAGTATTCGTAGTGTCGGGGTCGCTATCGCGGCTCAGCGTTTGCGCAGCAATGGTAGCTCTTCGTCCTACAGTTCATTTCGCACCAAGAAGGCGCGGTGTGCCGGCAAGCCGAGAGAAATCTCGTTCGACCTACTAACGTTCGCAGCCGCACTCTGGTCCACGTTGTCGAGGAGTCGTGCTCCGTTCAATTCGCGATTCGAACCAGCAGGCGTCGGGCAGGCATCCCAAAGTCGCCGCGCTGATCGAGCTGCCGTCTTGCCCGGATAACGCTCCTTTGAATTTAGAGCAGACAACGACATTGGTGCGCGTCGGACGCGCCAACGGCTTAGGAATCACGCATGAAACTCGCAGGAAGCTCCCTTTCGGCTCTCGTACTCACGGTATCGGTCGGCTGCAATCTTACGGGGAACGATTCGAGCGGCGCAAGCACCGATGGTTCCGGAAGTGCTGGCTCGAGTGGATCGAGTGCCGGTGGCACCGCGGGAACTGGCGCAACTGCCAGTACGATTGACGAAGCGGGATCCAATGCAGTGGTCCAACGTACTGCGATCGGCTGGTCTGGGCAGTGTGAGCAATTCGAGGCGGCAAGTGATTATGCATGGGACACCACGAACGAAGTCTCGATAGTCCTGAAAGAGACCGAGATCTCCTCACAGAGTTCGGCCGTTGTCTTCGACGGTCGGTGTGTGACGATCTCGGCGTCGGGTAACTACAGAATATCCGGCAGTCTGGGCGACGGCTGCATCCAAGTAGACTCAAAGGACGAGGGAGTGGTGCGCCTGATTCTGGGCAACGTGGATGTCAGTTCGTCCTTGGACGCGGCATTGCACATCGTGAACGCAAAGAAGACGGTGATCGTGCTTGCGGATGGAAGCACGAACGTGCTTACCGACTCGACCAATTACGCCACTACCGCGGAAGCGAACGCGGCACTCTACAGCCAAGATGATCTGATCATCACGGGCAATGGGGCATTGACCGTCAACGGCAAGTACAATGACGGGATTACGAGCAAGAATGGTCTAATAATCAAGAGCGGCGCGATTACGGTCAATGCCGTAGACGACGGGATTCGCGGGAAAGATTGCCTGGTCATCGACGGCGGTAGTATCGTCGCGCAGGCTGGAGGAGATGCGCTCAAATCCGACAACGAAGACGACGTAACGCTAGGCTACGTTTTGGTTAACGGTGGGAAGTTCGACGTGACAGCTGCAGGAGATGGGATATCGGCATCGACGAACGTCTACCTAACCAATGGCACTCTGGCTCTAAAGACAGGTGGCGGCAGCGGACAACTGGTAGCCTCCGATAGCTCGGCGAAAGGGATCAAGGGAGCAGCCGGAGTGGTGATAGATGGAGGCAGTCTGCAGATCAACGCGGCAGACGACGGCGTTCACGCCGGCAGTGCCATCTACCTAAATGGTGGCGCGCTCAACATTGCTTCGGCTGACGACGCTATCCACTGTGATGCGTCAGTCGAGCTTGCCGGCGCGAATGTCAATGTGACGCAGAGTTACGAGGGCATTGAAGGGACTGTGATAACGCTCGTCAGCGGTACCGCTCACGTCGTCTCCAGTGACGACGGGCTCAATGCCTCGGACGGTTCCGGGACTGCAATGAACGAACCTGGAATAGGCACGATGGGAAATGGTGCTCCTGGTGGCGTGAACGGTGCCGGTGGGGCGCCCCCCTGGGGCATGGGCACGAGACCAGACATGCGCGGCTCCGCGCCGGGAAGCATGTTTGCCGGGACGATGGGTTCGGCAGGCAACGGCAATCAAGCAAGCGTAGGCCCAATGCCCATGAACACGATTCCGATGGGTGGGGCGAGTTCGACAGGCATGGCTTCGGCGGGCGGAGCGACAACCGGCAACCTTCTGATCCACATCACGGGAGGTAGGCTCGTCGTCGATGCGTCGGGTGACGGCATCGACTCGAACGGAAGCATCGTAATGTCAGGCGGAACCGTACTCGTGAGCGGTCCGGTAGACAATGGCAATGCGGCTCTGGACAAGGGTGACGGGCAAGATTGCCTTCTGACCATCAACGGTGGGTTCTTAGTGGCGGCAGGAAGCGCAGGCATGGCGGAAGCTCCGAGTCCGTCATCCGCACAATCGTCGATCTTCCTCGCAACGAGTACTCTCGGGATGTCAGGGCCAATGCCCAGTGGCGCAGGGTTCAATGCGAGCGCCGACGCGAGTGCGCTAGAAGCGGGCACGGTTCTCCAAATCCTCAACGCGGATGCCGCAGCACTGGTCACCTACGCCCCCCCGAAACGGTATGCTGCAGTAATCTTTTCTTCACCCCAATTGGTCGCCGGAAGCTACAGCGTTCAGACAGGCGGAACCTGCACGGGGTCCGTTACGGACAATCTGTATGAAGACGCAAGTTGCTCAAACGGCACTCAACGCGCCAACCTCACCGTTGATATGACGACCAGCGCCAGCGCCACTTGGAGCCTCTGAGACTACTGCAGTTGACGTAGCGTAGCGTAGCGCAAACGTGTCCAACGACCAGAGCTGGCTCCTCGCCGTTGATATGACGACCAGCGCCAGCGCCACTTGGAGCCTCTGAGACTACTGCAGTTGACGTGGCGTAGCGCAAACGTGTCCAACGACCAGAGCTGGCTCCCCATCGCAGTCTTTGTTTCGCATCACGGTCGCTGTTCCAATTGCCCTCGCATCGGCGCCGTCGCCGTTGGCCCTCACCTACGCAGCGCTCCACGGCGAGAGCCCGCTGCGATTGATTCCTGACCCTTGGACGAGCGTCGAGCTGCAGCGGCAATTGCCCCTGGATTTAGCTAACACGACGCACCGCATTGGCACGGTGGGGGTTCGTACGCGTCGGCATTGACCGCCCTGGCGTGCGAAACCGTCCCCGCCAACGCGCTGCGCCGCAACGCCGTGGCTCCCGACGTCGGATTCCGTTGCTGCGGACTGTAACGACAGCCCAAACATCCGAGTGCAGTCGGGTCGTTGAGTGCCGTCAGTCGCTGATCACGTCGCAGTCGCCAGCGGGCGCGCGTGTATTCGCGCTCTCAGGTCGAATTGCATTAGCCAAATATATGGCGGATCTTCCGGAGCGTCTTTGAGTGCTTGCAGCTGGTAGAACCTCGCTAAAGTGCCCTCATTTCTGCCCAAACGTGAGGCGCCCCTGTCGTTGAGTGCCGTCGGGTCGTTGAGTGCCGTCGGGTCGTTGAGTGCCGTCGCGGTCGTTGAGTGTCGTCGCGGTCGTTGAGTGTCGTCGCGGCCGTTGAGTGCCGTCGCGGTCGTTGAGTGTCGTCGCGGTCGTTGAGTGCCGTCGGGTCGTTGAGTGCCGTCGCGGTCGTTGAGTGTTGTCGCGGTCGTTGAGTGCAGTCGGGTCGTTGAGTGTCGTCGCGGTCGTTGAGTGTCGTCGCGGTCGTTGAGTGTCGTCGCGGTCGTTGAGTGTCGTCGCGGTCGTTGAGTGCAGTCGCGGTCGCCCTAGGAAGCGAGCGTGAACTTCGCGGCGATATCGCCCTGCACACCTAAGGCCTGCGCCGCTTGCATGATGAGCTCACGCTCACTGCTCTGGACCACTCCGTCCGCTTCGACGATTTGGATGGCGAGCTTCAACGCAAGTGCGCGCTGTTCGGGCCAAGGGAGCATCGTCCTCAGCTTCGTGAGTCGTGCCTCGGCAGTTTCGGCCTCGATGCGAGCTCGCGCTTTTGTCATGCGTTTCTCGAGGTCGATGTGGTTCAACCATAGCTCATCCACGGACAGCAGGGCCCGCTTGATTACAGCCGACTCCGCCTGTGCGAGAGCCCCATCGGCCAATGCCGCTAGTAGCAGAATCTCTACCAATGCATCGGTCTCAGGCTCCGTCAGTCCGGCAAGAATATCGGCAGGTCGTTTTTCCATTCCGGGCAAGATACGGCAAATCGTTGCTCCGCGCCATCCTGTCGCTCGATTCGTTACACGCATCGAACTCGAACCGCGCGTCAACAACGTTTCATTGTTTCGAGCTGAGGTGACGTTGGATATCAGGAATGCGGCCGTTGCACACTCACGCAATTCGCGTGAAACGAATTGGAACCTCGCGCGTCCTGTCCGCTGATGTGAATACGAGCCGGTCGCTCCATAGGCCGCTCTTGGGTGTGCAAGTCGTTCTACGCAGACGTGCGACGCGCTAACAATCCTCTGGATCAGACTCAGGGCAATGGCTCGATGCCTGGCGCCAACTTGAGACACGATCCGAGTCCGGTGCGCTAATGTGCTCGAAGATCCTCGTCTAGGCGATCTACCTTTCGACGCATCGATCGGCCTCTCCAGACACCGAAGAAATGGTCAATGAGAGCTGAAGCCACGCGCATCGCTATCGATTACCCAAACCCGGAATCGACTTCAGCTCCGCATTATCCGCGCCTAGCCATCGTGAACCGCGGGATCCTTGCGCGAGACAGAACGTGCGTTCTGAAGATGGTCGGCTAAACTGCGTGGGCTCGGCGAGAGGTTGAATATGAAGAACTGGTGCCGGAGATGGCTGTTCGTGATGAGCGCAGTTGCACCAACGGGTTGTAGTTTTGATCCGGAGGAAGCGACGGCGGATGCGAATGAGTGGCTCGTCAGCGCTTGTCCACCATCGGAATCAGTATTGGGGATCGATATTTCTTCCTACCAGCATGATGAAGGTCCGATTGACTGGGCCACAGTGGCGAAGAACCGCTCGTTCGTCATCATCAAAGCGACGGAGAGCACGACGTACAAGAATCCCTACTACGCAGCCGATATCGCGGCTGCGCGCGCCAACGGGATGCTTGCTGGGGCGTACCATTTTCTTCGATTCAATCGCGATGGCGTCTCCCAAGCCGATCACTTCTTGTCATCGATCGGAGGGAGTGTTCTGCGCGGCGATTTGCCACCCATGGTCGACGTCGAAGACATCGACAACACCCCCGACATCGCCATCCTCGCGGATTGGCTCGAACGCGTCGAACAGGTGACGGGGCGAAAGCCGATGATCTACAGCGGGAATTGGTACTGGGGCGGCTATCTCGGAACTCCCTTGGGCTTTGGTGATTACCCAATCGCTTGGTCGAGCTACACGAGCGCCTGTCCAACGATCCCAGATGATTTTTCCCGTCTCACGATCTGGCAGTACCTCGGTGACAAAGGAACGACGCCCGGCATTCAGGGCGCGTGTGATCAGGACAAGTTCTATGGATCCATGGCTGACCTGGTAAAACTCGCAGACTGTGTTCCCCCCTATCAGGGCGCGCCCATGGGCATGGACAGTCAGAGCTACCCCATCGTGAGCCAAGGCGCGGTCAAACTGGAGCTGGGCGCGACCATCACCGGCTGGGTTCAACTCAAGAACACGGGTTCTCAAACCTGGAAACCGGGCGTTGTCTGGCTCGCCCCAATCCCGCGGGACCAACCGAACGAGCTACAGGCAGCTAGTTGGCAGAATGATCATCGAATCTCGAGCGTGACCGAGGAGATTGCCCCGGGCTCGGCCGCACGATTCGCGCTCGATCTGCGCGGGAGAAAGCTGGGACGCACCACGCTGAGTTTGGGTTGGGTTGCAGAGAACAGCACGTGGTTTGCGGATCCGCCTTCAGGCGGAGGACCGAAGGACGGTTACTACGCAATTGACGTGGAGGTAGTCGCTCCCGCTTCGAGCGTCGGCGGAGCGCCCTTGGTGCAAGCCCAAGGCGGCGACCGCGGACGGAGCGAGAATACGAGTGCAGGAACCGCGGCGAGCGTTGGCGGAAGACCGGGGCTCCAACTCACCACAGCCACCGTAGCGACGAGACAGACGGGCGGAGCTGCGGGTGCAATGGTCAGCCCTTGGTCGATCGACACGCAATCACAGCGCAGCAGTGGAGCGGCTGGGCTGCCGCAAGCCGCCGCGCTCGACGCCAGTGAAACTGATCCGGGCTGCAACTGTTCCGAGGCGGGTGGTGGCGGCCGTGGACCGCTCGGAGTGCTCGCCGTTGCGATAGCGCTGCTACTTCGGCGCGGCTCGGCAAAGCTAACCGTACGCACACTCGGCCGTATGTAGGAAAACCTGCGTCTTGGGTGACCACACGCAAAGTGTCTCTAGGAGTTTCGGTCAGGTACGTTTCGCTAACCCATCGCAGGGTGACGGCCTGAGTGCCGATCGAAGCTGAGCCAACCGCCGGCTTTGCATTTTTCCTTGAGCACCCTATCCTCTAACTTTGACGCACCTGCGTTCGCTCCTTACCCGAGAGGCCTCCGTTATGTCCCATTCCAAAACCTCCGAGCACCTGGCCATAAGCACCTTGGCCACGGACGAAGCGGTCGCGCCGCGGCCCACGGTCGCAGGAGGGTCAGCTCGTTCCAATAGTGAAGCGCCCGCCGAATGGGGCGAGGAGCAGCGCTCGTGCACGCGACGCAGGTCCGAATCGGCAGTCGACGCCGATGGGGATCGCGAATGGGCGGAAGACCAAGCTTGGTGCGTGTTGAATGCCGTCACCATCGCGGGCGCCGGTTAGGTCCGACACCGGCGCCCGTGGACCTATTCTGACGACAGATAGCTCCTGACGCGTTCTTTCTTGGCTTTGGCTGAGGGAGGTGCGTGTGATTTCGCCGTCGAGGCGTCGGCTTGATCATCCGCATCTCCGCCTGAGCAGCGACTGCATGCATGCATGGATAGGGCCAGAGCCATCGCGATTACTACGAGCACAACGTTCATCTTGGTGTGGCAATTTAGAGCGCTTTTCAACGGATGCGTCAAGCGATGCCAGGCTAGACTCTCGACGTCCCCTCCCTGACCCTCTCCAACCCAAAGCGTGGAACGCCAAACGGTGGAGCTTCTGAGCTGAGGGGTGCTCGCAACTTGCGGGAGCGAATTAGTTTGGGCGCCTCTCTACTTCCGATCACTGTGCCCAAGTTGCCGTTCGGGAGCGATTCGATCGCGCACTAGCTGTTTCAGCTCTGCCGCTTCTGGAAATCGACCTTGTTCCCCGCGAGAGAACAGCAACTCTTCATCGAGATGCACATCAAGCACGCCACCGCGCCCCGGCACCAACGCGACCTCCCCGAGCTCCTCAGTAAAGGTCGTGAGTAATTCTTGGGCAAGCCACGCAGCTCGGAGCAGCCATCGACATTGCGTGCAGTAAGTGATCTGCAATCGAGGGGAAGGCATGTCTGCCGCTTACTATGGCGCGCCATGCGATGCAACACGGTCCCCACCGACGTCGTAGACCGATACCAGTCCAACACTCTCGTCTTGTAAGTTGGGGCGGGGATATACTGAACTCGTCAGCAGGCCGAAGCGCTCCACCGTGCACTGATCCCGTCTGACTTAAGGCTTGAGCGCGCACCTTAATTAAGGAGAGGAGCGTCAACCGGCGACCCATCGAGGCCGGAGATCACGCGCTCCAATGGCTTCGCCGCGGCACGCGCACCGTTTGACTGGGTGCAGCCAACAGTGAGTCGCAGCTCGGGCTCCATATTCACACCGCGTCGGGCATTCGCGTTCGAGCATGAGTGCTCGACCTGTCGACACGACTGGGTACGCAGGAACGTGCTTCAATTCTGACCGATCGCAGTCCTGACTCGGCAAAGGCATTTCTGCCATGCAACCATTCGCTTTCGCACCTCAAGCATGAGCGTGGAAGGCGGGCTCACAGTGTGATCAATGGCAAGCACAGCCTCACACTTGAGCCCTATGAGAATCGTTTGCCTACTTTCTTTGTCGCTGCAGTTCGTGTATGGCTCCCCGCACGACTTGCATTGTTGCACGGCGAGTGTTCTACCTTGCATCCCACAGATTACTTAGCAATCTCCAGGCCTTACAACTGCAGTCGCCGCGCAGCGTTGCACTTCTCGTTTGAGCGACTGTCTCGGCGGAAACGCAATCCGCCGTGGCTGCTCGTGTCAGACGAGAGACTGCAGCGAGACTCATTGAGGATCCGGGTGACTGCCACAACTAAGGAAGTAGACTCGCCCTCGGCAAGCGCTGTCATCACCACAGCAGGCGACGGACTCCCTTTGGGGTCTTGAACTTTCGACAGCTCCACTCACGAGACACTTGAGGTTAAGGGCTCCCACTCGTAGGATGCCGCCGTGTGCCGCAGTGTGCACATCTTCCTGTAACCGTGCGCTGGGTACGAAAAATTTGAAGCCTGTTTGCTTCGCGACTGCACGCCTTACTAACCCCTGTCATAAGCGCGACTGATCGTTTTTCGGTTCTCGCGGACCAGCCATGAGTTTGTCCGAACCAATCATTGAATCCGGGAGCATATGTTCAAATGAACCATCTGATATTGGCTGCGTTGAGTGGTGTGTCTGGTTTTCTTGCCGCTGCAGCAGTGCACGCCCAAACGTTGCCGCCCCAAACACCGGACGTCTCTCCCAAACCGGCGGTGACTGACGAGCAACCGAGCGCTCCTCCAAGCGATGCCCCGTCAAATCTGCAAGTTGCTGCTGCCGCTCCACAGGCTGCTCCGCTCTCTGCTTCCGTCGCAACTTCTGCAACACAGCCAGCCCAACAGCCCGTAACCGCTGGTGCAGGCGCAACTACCGCCGGTTCACTGGGCGCGGGAGACTCGTCCAGGTTGGTCCTGACACCTCCTCCACTTCCCGCTGACCTTTCGAAACCGGCGGCGCCACCGCCAGCCGTACCCGCGACTTCGAAGTGGAATATGTCTCTGTATGGGATGGTCGAGTTCAACATCATGCGGGACTCCACGCAGAGCCTCCCAGATTCGGGAATTGGTTCGACTCCTATCGCGCGACCAGGTACCTACGGCGCCGAACATGCCCGCTGGCATTTCACGACCCGCAATTCCCGGTTTGGCATGAAGGTCAACGCACCTGATTACGAGGGTGTCAAGACGACTGCCGTGCTGGAAATGGACTTCTTCGGGTACACACAAGGCGCATCCGAAGGCGGAATGATGGCGAACGGAACCGTTCGGATGCGGTTGGCCAACATCAAGATGGAGACCAAGTACGTGGACATCTTGGTAGGCCAGACCTACCACATGTTCGCTTGGATGCCCTTCTTCTACCCATGCACGTCTTCATTCTTCCCGATGCCGAACATGCCATTCGGTCGTCAACCACAGGTTCGTCTATCCAAGACAATCAAGACAGATCCGATCAACATCGATCTCGCCGGCGCTGCAGTGCGACCGCCGCAGAGGGATTCGCAGATGCCCGACTTCCAAGGTGGCATCAAGTTCGGCTTCAATGGCTGGAAGGGGATCCACTCACTTGGCGCTGGCTCTGCTTTGCTCGATCCATTCTCGATCGGTGTGTCTGGGGTCGTGCGTCGGTTCGAAGTCCCCGAATTCGTAGGGGCTTCGACCAGAGAGAATCGAGCCACCGGACGTGCCATGTCGGTTGGAGCATTCATCCCCGTAATACCGGCAGCGTCGGTCGAAGACCGAGGGAATGCCTTTTCGCTCACCGGAACGTTCATCACCGGCACTGGCATCGGTGACCTGGGCGGGTTCGTCACG
>JBLNFG010000346.1:0-2630 GCA_050263495.1 Myxococcales bacterium
TCCGTACTTGATCGAGTTCGTCGCCAGCTCATGGACGACAAGCGCCAGCGTCGTGGCCGATGCCTCTCCGACGAGCAACTCTGGTACGGAGATGCGGACTCGGGCGCCGATCGCTCCCTCATCATCATAGGGTGCGAGGAGGATGGCGAGCAGGTCGACGAGGGGCGCGGCCTTCTTCGGCTCGCTAAGAACGGGGCGGATGAGGTCGTGCGCCCGGCTTAGCGCGGCAAGCCGCAGAGTCAGGTCACGGGACATCTCTGTCGACGTCGCCGTCGAGCGCGCGGAAATTGCGGTCAGCGCGGACGCGATGGCGAACAGGTTCTTGACCCGGTGCGCCATTTCGGCCGCAAGCATCTCGCGGGCTTCCTCGGCCAGCTTGCGCTCAGTCACGTCGAGGAACACCCCGAACATCACCCGTCCAACAATACCTTGGTCGTCGCCCCTCCCGCGAGCGGAGACCCACCGAACCTGATCGCCGTGCAGAATGCGGAAATCGACTTCGTAAGCGCCCAAGATTTCCCGCGTCGCAGCGAAAGCAGCTCTCACCCTGTCGAGGTCTTGCGGATGGATGCGTGCGGACAGGTCCTCAAAGGTGACGGGGCCGCTGGCCACCCCCCACAGACCATGCGCGCGCTCGTCCAAGGCGATCTCGTCGGTATCGACATTCCACGACCACAGCGCGACGCCGGCTGCATCGGTAGCGATCCGTAACCGATTGGCGTCCCACTCCGGGGGGCTCATTCTTTGCAGTGACGTCGCCGGACTTCCAAGGCTCAAAAGTTTCGCGAGCGCATCGCCTAACTTCGAGCACTCAAACGGCTTCTGCAGCATGGGAAAACCACGGTAGCCGTTTTCAATATTGTTCTTGTTATAGCCGGTGCAAAAGACGAAGGGCACGCCGCGCGCGGCGAGCGCGTCGGCGACGGGGTAGCTCTTGTCCCCGTTGAGATTGACATCGAGCACCGCCGCGTCGATTGTGTCGGCGCCAACCATTGCCAGAGCTTGATTGACGCGGACGGCGGGGCCGACGATCGCACACCCTAATTGCGCGAGCATGTCTTCCAGCGTCCACGCCACCAACATATCGTCCTCGACGACGAGGATGCGCCGGCCGGACAGCCCATTATTCATGCCTCATCGCCCCCTCCCTGCGATAGAGGCATGACGATCTCGCAAACCACGCCTGCGGACTCATAGTCGAGGCGGACTTCGCCATCCAGCTCCTGCGCCAACCCGCTTTCGATCAGGCGCGATCCGAAACCCTTGAGGCCGGGGGGCATCACCGGCGATCCGCCGCCGCTCTCTTGCCAGCGCACTCGCATCCGGTTGCCCGGCGAGCCAGTCTCAACCTGCCAACCAATGTTGATGTGCCCGGCCTCGTTCGAGAGCGCGCCGTGCTTTACGGCATTGGTCGCCAGCTCATGGAACACCACGGCGAGGATCAACGAGGCTTTGGGTTGCAGGCGAACGTCGTGGCCTTCCAACGAGAAACGGGTGGCCGGACTGTCGTTCAGGCCAAAGGGCTGCAGTATCTCATTGAGGACGTCGCATAAACCGATCTTGTCCCAGTTCTCGGCTCCGAGCAGGCTATGGATCTTCGACAGCGCCAGAATGCGCCCCTCGAATTTACTGATTGTTTCCTTGTCCGCCATGCCGCGAAAGGTCTGCCCAGCAATCGCCAGCACGGTCGTGAGCGTGTTTTGCGTGCGATGATTCAGCTCGCCTAAAAGGAACCGAAGGCGCTCTTGCTCCCAGCGGTGCTTCGTGAGATCCACGAACGAGGCGAAATGCTGCACCACATCGCCGCTGTCATCCCGAACCGGGCTGATAAAGATGGAAGCCCAGAACACGCTGCCATCATGGCGGCGGTAGCGAAGTTCGGGCTCCCCATCGGAGCTGCCCTCGAACGCGGCTTCGATTTGCGCCAACGCCTCAGCGTCGGTTCCGCGCGCCATCAAGAAGTTGAAGTTTTGGCCGAGCACCTCCTCCCTTGCGTATCCGGTTAGAGCGAGAAAGCTGTCATTGGCAAATACGATCGGGTTCTCGTCTTGCTTTGCGTCCGTAAACACCATCGGCATCCGTGTCGTCTCAGCTGCGGCGACGAACGGGCCAAGGTCTTTCCGAAGGCTCTCGACGTGAGCCTCGGCGGCTTTCTGCACTCCCGACTTGTTTTCTTCATCGGCATGACCGCCCCCGCCGTCACTCCGCAAGCGGGGCCGGGGCTCGTGGTGAAGTCTCTCCTCTTCGTGCTTCTCCAGCATCCGCAATGCGGCACGGACAACCTCGCTTGCGGTGCGGTAACGGCCGGAGGCGACCCTTTCCGCGACGTATCGCTCCAGCTCGGGGGAGAGCGATACGTTCATGGTTTTGCACGTTGTCATAAATTGAACCTAATCCAGCAAGGCCATTGTGGCAAATATTGACACCGCGAGCCGGCTGGGGACCGCCTTGTGCAGAAGTCAAGAAGACATGCAAAAACAGCGGCCGATCCGCTTCTCATGTTCGTGGCCGCGTTAACGCGTCAGAGCAAACCTCGCGCGGTCGAGAACGGCTTCACACCGGCTGATCTTGGAGCCAAGGTGGTAGGGACCGCAAATGGGATAAAGCGGTCCCAGCCAATAGCTGCTCAG
>JBLNFG010000347.1:0-13456 GCA_050263495.1 Myxococcales bacterium
CTCGAACCCGGCCGAGCACGGGAGGTCTTTCGAACATCGCTAACGCCCTATTGGGACCACCCCTGCACTCCTCAGCAGCGCGCCATTGCACGTTTCTTTTTTTGGTTTGTGCGGCCCAACCACAGCCAATCGCGTTTGCTCGTCACTCACCACGGAAGAACGCCGAGCCGGCCCGTTTCCATGCAGCAAGTGGGTCGGCGCGGTTTCAGGTGACGCAACAGCGCAACAGGCGTGACGCGCAGAGTACACACATCGCAGCTGCCCAAGCAGCTCGCAAATGTCAACCTTGGGGGCATTTTCGTCGCCCGCAAGATCTCGACCCGCGCCGCGCGGGATTGCACGACCTCGGCGTTCCACACCATGGCATCTCTATCCGCACCCCTTTCGCGCACTAAAATAGTGGAGCTCACGCAGCGGGAGTACGTTCCGCATTGTCAGCGACGGAGATCTGCATCGGTGCCCGAGGAGGCCTCGTCGCTCCCGCGGCCTTGCGAGGAGGTGAGGAGTCGACAGACGGTCTGGACTCAGTCCGAGCGGGGCACGGCTTGGCAAAGCTGAACGGACGCGCCGCATCCGAGCCGGTACGCGGCGCAACCCTACTCATGCGCGACTTCGAGCCGGTACACGGCGCAACCTTACTCATGCGCAACTTCGAGCCGGTACGCGGCGCAACCTTACTCATGCGCGACTTCGAGCCGGTACGCGGCGCAACCTTACTCATGCGCGACTCGCGAACGGCGAACAGGCGCGCCGTGTTCGAGCGGGCTAACAGTGCAACCTTGGGCGGGCGCGGTAAGCGCGGTGCTCGGAGCTCGAACATTTTCGTGCTCGGCGCTTTTCTATGTGCGCTTGCCGTGGATGGTTGCACGCGGACACGAGACGATGGGATGGAGCGACCTACTCCCCAAGCAGAGAGAGCAGCGCTGGCCTCGGCAGGGCGGCCTCAAGAGATGCCGAGCGGTACAAGAGTCTCAGCCGGGGAGCAGCAAGGGATTGCGAGCGCTCCTGGGATTCCCGCAACTGCCGCGTCGGAGGAGGATCCCGCGTCCAGTGAGCGGTGGAGTGACGCCTCGCTGCGTGCCCGCCGCGCTCCAGAGGACGGGCCCCGGCTCTACGCCAAGACGCGACACGTCTGGATCTACGCTGAGCCCGACGCTACGAAACAGTGGATCGGATATCTTTGGTCCGGTGCCAGCGTCCGGTTGCGAAGTACGAAACCAAGGTACGGGCTCGGTTGCGAGTATTTCTACGCCATCGAACCTCGCGGGTACGTGTGCATCGACGGCGGGAGAGCCACGATCGATCCAAAGGATCCCGTCGTGGTTGCGCTGCAGCCCTATGCGCCTCGCTACGATTCGCCCTGGCCCCACCGCTACGCTGAATCACGCGGGACGCCGCTCTATTACACCTTGCCCAGCGAACTTGAACAACGCCAACGCGAGGTGGGGTTGGCGCGACACCTTCAGAAGGTCGAGCTAGCACGTCGAACGGGGCGCGGGGAAGGTCTCCTATTGGGCGTTGATCTGACACCGGCCGAGTCCGGATCGCTTGAGTTTCCAAAGCTGTCGCCCAGTGTTCACGAAGCTCATTTGATACTCAAAAACCGCTCGACGGTTGCATACACGAAGGAGCTACGGGTCGGCAATCGTGACTTCCTAGTCACTGCAGATTACCGGTTCGTCCCGAAAGATCGCGTTGTCCCCTACCCAGTAAGCCGCTACCAGGGTGTGCGGCTGGGCGCCGCCGGTATCAAACTGCCCATTGCCATGTTCCGTCGCGACCAGGTAGCGCAATACCACAGGGAACCAACGCTCCAATTCGTACCCACTGGCGAGACGTATGAACGACTCGCGTACGTCGAGCTCACGGGACAATCGGCGCGCGCTGACGGCACCGAATTCCTCGAAACCAAGAACTCGGATTGGATCGCTCGCAATACCGCCGTCGTGCCAACCCCCGCCGAAAAGACACCCTGGGATGCACTTGTGGGTCAGACCGACGCGAGTCCGTTGCGCCCGAAGGGCCGCGCCACGTGGATAGAGATCAGCATTCGCGGTGGTTGGCTGATTGCCTACGAAGACACGACCCCCGTGTTCGTTACGCTGATCTCGCCTGGGCGTGGGGGGGAAGCGACACGAGGACGTGATCCCCTCGAGACTTCCGCGACGCCGCTCGGGCGCTTCTCGATTACCGGAAAGTTCGTTACTTCGACGATGGTGGCACCCAACGAGTACTTGCACTCCGACGTACCCTTTGCGCAAAACTTCACCGGACCGTACGCTCTTCATTCGGCCTACTGGCACAATCAGTGGGGCAACCTGATGAGCGGTGGTTGCATCAATCTTTCCCCCATTGACGCGCTCTTCATGTTTCATTGGACGGAGCCCGAAGCTCCGGAGGGCTGGCACGGGACACGCTGGCTTCCCTATCTGGAACCCGCCACCACCTTGATCATTCACCGATAAGAGAGACGGCATGGGCTGCCCCCGAATTCTCGAACTACTATGCACGGCCTGGCTCGTCGCGGGTTGCACGCTCTCAGAACCCAGCCTGGTTCCCCTCGGTCACGGTCCGCTGTCGCGGGCCCAACGTGCTCGAGAATCGGGCAAACGGGCGTCGATACGCCAACGTTCAGTCGAGACTCAGCGCGAGCCCACCGAGTCACCCGCGCAGAGCGGCGGTTCACCAGTCGAAGGATCTAAAGAAGCCAGCGTCGTGACGGACGCATCTGTGGATGCCACGACACCGCCAACCACTGGGGCTCTTGGCGCGTCCAGCCGCGATTCCTTGGACGAATGGCTTGGCCTTTATCGGGGAAACGACACGACCGTCTTCAAGTCGCCCGAGCAATCCGAACGACGCTTTGACGATCCTCAGGCTAGGATCCGAATCGAAGCCGTGGGACCGGCCCGGCTCGATCTCATTCTCGTCGATAGTTCGAACGGCGTGGATATGTGCAGGTTGGCGGCTTCCGTAGAAGGGGAACTCGCTCGCATCGATGCAGACCAGTCATGTTTTCTCGATCCAAGCGAAGGAATGACTGCGCGGAGTCGCCCAGGCAAAGCACAGCGCAACGGTCGGCAATTAACCGTGGACCTAATGCTCGACACCACTATTATCGCTACGGAGAGTGGAAACGCCGAAGGAACGATCGAGTATCACTTCGACGGACAACGTTGATCGAACGAGTGTTGCTACGACCGACAACATTGAGCGAGCGCGCCGGGTGCCGCAAACAATGATCGAGCATCAATTCGACGAACAATGTTGATCGAGCGCCGGATGCCGCAGACAACGAACGAGTGTTGCTACGACGGACAACGTTGAGGGAACGAGTATCACCGCTACGGCCAGTGCCGCTCGAGCGGTATACCGAAAGCCACCGTCGTCGAGTGGGCAGCTCTACGTGCGGGATTCTGCCAAGAACCGCAATTATGGGTGCAAGCCCGGCGCCTCATAGCCCGTTGCCGCGACGTACTCGACATACCCACCACCGTAAACCACAGGTCCCTGATCGCCCAACTCCAACACGCGATTCGACAGCGCACTCAGGAAGTGCCGGTCGTGGGACACGAACACCAAGGTCCCTTGATACTGCGCCAGAGCCTCGATGAGCATCTCCTTGGTGTCCAGATCGAGATGGTTGGTTGGCTCGTCCAATACCAGTAGATTAGGCGGCTGATAAAGCATCTGCGCTAGGACTAGCCGGGCCTTTTCACCGCCAGAGAGGATTTGGATCGGCTTCTCGATATCGTCACCCGGAAACCCGAAAACCCCAGCCAGCGTGCGCAACGAACCCACCGAGGCTTTCGGAAATCGTGCCTCGAGACTCTGCCAAACCGTCGCCTCTGGGTTCAAGACGTCCATGGCGTGCTGCGCAAAGTAGCCGAGCTGCACGCTGGCTCCGATCGTCACCCGACCGCTGTCCGGCTCGATGGCGCGCGAGGCAAGCTTGAGCAAGGTCGACTTCCCCGCCCCATTGATGCCCATGACACACCAACGTTCCTTGCGCCGAACCATCCAATCGAAAGCGCGATAGATGGGCTTCGAGCCGTAGGATTTGCCGACTTGTTCGAACTTGAGCACGTCTTCGCCGGACCGCGGCGGCTCTGGAAACTCGAATCGTAGCTTTTTTCGCCGTATTGGTGGTTCGACGCGTTCGATCTTTTCGAGCTTCTTCACGCGTGATTGCACTTGGGCGGCGTGGCTGGCGCGAGCCTTGAACTTGGCGATGAACGCCTCTTCCTTTGCCAGCATCGCCTGTTGGCGCTCGAAGCTACTTTCTGCCTGCGCGTCCATTAGACTACGTTTCTGCAAGTAGAAATCGTAGTTGCCGGAAAACACGGTCACATCCCCGCCGTTGATCTCGATCACCTTGCCGACAATGCGGTTCAAGAATTCCCGATCGTGCGAGGTCATGATCAACGCGCCTTCGAAACCCTTGAGGAATCCCTCCAACCAGAGAATCGATTCGATGTCGAGGTGGTTGGTTGGCTCGTCGAGCAAGAGCAGATCAGGGTTCTGCAGCAGAATGCGTGCAAGAGCCACTCGCATTTTCCATCCACCCGAAAGCGCCCCCACATCCCCTTCGACCACCTCCGGCGCAAAACCCAGACCGGCAAGGATCTCGCGTGCCCGCGCATCGAGCGCGTATCCACCGAGCTCCTCAAACCGAGACTGCACCTCGCCAAACTCCTCGAGCAGTCGTTCCATCGATTCCAGGTTCGGATCGGCAAAACTCGCTTCCAACTCCTTGAGCCGGGCGGCAACCTCGGAAACCTGACCCGCGCCGGCAAGCGTGGCCGCAATAACGCTCTGCCCACGCATCTCACCCACGTCCTGACTGAAGTAGCCAACCGACGTGCCGCGGTCGACTGACACCTGTCCGGCATCGGGCTGCTCCTCACGCACGATCAGCCGAAATATCGTGCTCTTGCCGCAACCATTCGGACCTACCAGACCTAATTTTTCGCCACGAAACGCGGCGAAAGAGGCATCGAGGAACAGAATCTGTTTGCCATGCTGCTTGGCGACTGCGTCAAACCTGATCACGGTGCCGGAGTTAGCATGAGGTCACCAGAAAGCACGCCCAAGTGCTTCGTGGGCTGCCCGAGGCTCAACTCCCTCTCCCCAGCCCCGCGCAACGCCGTGTGCAAGGGATCCGAAATAGCTCAGCTATTTGCGCGCCTTCAGGGCTACACGGCTGGACTCACCGAATCTCACGGCGGACCTGCGCGTTGAGCTCGGTCGAGTGCCCTCGACGCATAAGGAAGAAGGGCTTCTTCATCACTACGACACCAAACGAGCCATTCTCGAAAATCTGCGCCAGTCGCGTGGCCTCGCTCGGAACGAGTTCACCCCGATTCGTCGTGGCAACTATGTACTCGGCATCATACGTGTCAATCGAAAGACTGTACGCATTGGCGCGCGCTGAGACCTGCGTGATGGTGAACGCAGACGCTGCGACGCTTGCATCCTTCGGCAGCATTGCCAAGACTTCCTGCAGGGCTTGATAGCGAGTCCTACCCTCGTCGTCCCAACCGAATCGATACGGGATCGGGCCGCCCCTGGAGGTGTTCTGTTGAATAACGGCTCCAAACTGCGACGAACAGAGTAAGGTCGCGAACGTAATCGCAGACACCGTGGCGATAACACCGCTGTGCGACGGCGTTACCGTGGAGCGCTCGCAGCTGGATTCATCAGCCGGCGTCCGCTTCAGCTCAGCGCCGAGTATCAGGATCGTCGCCGGGTAAAGCATCGCGAGCAAGTGCGGCGAATATTGGAAGTGAATATCGACTAGCGGTGAGTACTTCGTCGACAAGAAACAGAACACCATGCCAGGCACGAGCGCGAACCACCCGATTGGGCGCCGTAATGGTACAAAGGCGAGCGGCGTGAGGATATGCAGGAAGTAGATCAGCTTCTCCTCTGTCAACAATGTCCTCAACACGTAGGCGGGGTTGGTGACTGCGACAATCATGGCCCAGGCAAAGCTGTTTTTCCCAGCGGGAAGCAGCTCTTGGTACATGAAGAGCAGCTCGTCATGTCCACCAACCAGCGCGGGCATGATCATGAACTTGACGATTGCAACGTAGAGCAAGCCGCCGATAAACATGCTCAGGCTTACCCGCCAACGCACTCCCGCGATGAATGCGAATGCACCGAGCAGCACGATCCATGTCGCCACGTCTTCACGGACGCACAATGTGATCGCCGCAGCGACGAGTGCACCGCGATAGCGACGTGTATCAAGCAGCCACAGTGTGGTCCAGAACGGTAGCGTTCCCAGCTTCACGTAGTGCATCTCGAACAGGTTGCTCTCCTGCACGCCTGGATGCATGAGGTAAAGAATCGAGAACAGGGCCGCGAGCGGCGCCCCTACACGTCCACGCCCGAAGAGGAAGAGCGGAATTGCGGCGGCGCCCATCAGCACCGTTTGCATGATGAGCACCATCTCGGCGGACTGATAGAGCGCGTAGAATGGTGCCAAGACGTAGGCAATGATGGTTGAATGACGAGCAAAGTGTGCACCGGTTGGACCAAGTGCAGGCGCCGCCTTGAAGAACGGACCGCCGTGAACGATGTTCCAGAGGATATTGTCCTCAATCGAGAGATCCCAACCAGAACGCGCGGAACGGTGCCAAACAATTGTGTAGTAGGAGAACCAAACGGCGTAGACAATTGCTGCCAAGATGACGATGGCGAACCATGACCCGGTCGGAAGCTTGCTCCACACTTGGCGTAAACGCGTTCCCCAACGGCTCTCGCTTGGACGACACCCCACTAGCAAATCCAACGGTTTGGCGTCAATTGCCGCGGAGATCGCAGCCTTCAAGCCAAACGAAAGCACCACCACCAGTGTGAGGTAGATGAGCTCATGGTCTTTCCAGAGCTGCCAGTTGAGCATTACCGGCAGGAATGCGAGTGGAGCCAGGGGTGAGGCAACGCGAGCCACACGCCACAACAGGAACGCGACCGAGCTGATCTGTTGCTTGAGAGCGGCGGCAACGAGGCCGATCGCCCCCCCTCCCAGGATGGCTGCTAGTGCAATCCCGCGTACGAGTTGAACTCGCGTCTTAATCGGCAGCTGGTTTTGCCAGAGGTACTGATTCTGAACGTATGCCTCGCCGCCAAGCTGCCAACCGAGAGCCGCAATCGCAGCAACTACTGCGAGCAACACTGCCGCGCGTAACACCAAGTTCCAAGAACCAACAATACTCGCTTGCTCGTGCATGTTCTGACGCCCAGGAAAAGCTCGCCGAGCCTAGCCCAAACTGCGCTCGGGCACGGTGATGATCCGCCATGCGCTGCGCACACTGCCGGCGTGGTTCTAGGTACGAGGCTCTGCGGGCATTCTTACGGCCTCGTGAGGAGTTGGAGTCTGGAGGAATATCGGTCCAAATGGCTGGAACATGCGCGAACCGGGTGACCTGCCTGGAACGCTCGGGTCGGCGCAGTACTGGTTGGGCGGGCACTCCGAGCCACTTCGGTCCGAACTCGATCGCGCGCACCTGACAGCAATTCGGCTGTGTCGGGCAGCGTTGCCCCAACCACCGCTTGGGCGTTCATCCACCTCCGTGCGGCTCTGCCAAGCTAGGATTGCGAAGCTTTGCCAGGACCACGGACGCTCTCACGAAGCTCCGCCAATTCGCGAGCGAAGGCTCCCGAGAGAATCGGAAACCGGCACCACGTTTTCGGGTCCAGGTTGGCATCGTCCACGTGAAAGCTCGGAGCATAGCGCTCCCTCTTCCACTGATTGCGGCAAAATAGGGCGTAGAATCGTTCCAGCCAGAACAGGAGCTGTTCGGTGGAATAGGCGGGAAACTCGGCCTCGATGAGACGAAGAACGTCGGCTGGTGCACGCTTGTCGGCGATGCTCGCGCGCTCGATGACGTCGAGGACTTCGTACGGCATGAGATCCGCTTCGTCGGTCTGAGCCGCACCCTTTGGGCGTAACTCGGCGGTGGGAGCCTGAACGTTTACTGCGCGGAGCGCCGGAATTGGTCCGCATTCCCCCAGTCCTTCCTGCTCGAGCCAGACCAGCCATCGCCGGATGAAGGCCTTGTCGATGCCGGCGATTGGACTGAGTCCACCGGCGGTATCGCCGTCCATGGTTGCGTACCCGACGGCTGCCTCACTGCGATTGCTCGTCGCAAGCAATAAGGCACCCTCTAGGTTCGCGATCAACCAGACACTCGGCGCCCTGGCGCGCGCTTGGATGTTTTGTAGCGCCAAGTCGTCCGTGGCCCAGTCGAGGCGGCGATCCAGCGCGCCTGAAACGACGCGCTGGTACCCTTCAACCAAATCGTCGACGCTCAGCTCCAGGTGACGTGCGCCGATGGCCTCGGCGACACTCCTCGCGGCATCGCGCGTCACCGCGGAACTGTTCTTGGTAGCTTGGTAGGCGGTCGTCAGCAGTCGTCGCGTCCAGGCCTTGTCATCGGATGGGACAACCCCATCGAAGCGCAAATAGCCGAGCCGCTCTTGTAGCCCGGCATCCCCCAGTTCCGCGCGCACGAGACGCACCATCAGATGCACGAGGCACGCAATAGCCGAGGAATCTGCGCCGCCACTCAGCGAGACCACGAAGCCATTAGAGCGACTCTTCCTCAAGTAGTCGAATAGCCCGAGAGCAATCGCACGCGTGAACTCCTCGAATTTCGAGACTGGCTCGGTTTGCAGGACGTGTGAAGCTGCCACCAATGCTTCGACTGCTGCCACTGGCCAGGCGAAGTCGCCGCGCACGGTAGCGTTCTCCGCAGCCATCGTGGGCCGGTGACTCGACTTCCATGCGTAACGCGTCTGCGCTGACTCGACGTCCACCACGGCGCTTGCCATGGTGAATTGCTGAGCCGAGAAACGCGTCGCGCTGGCGATTACGCCTCGCTCCGTCGCGATCAGCGCGTCACCGTCGTAAACTACCCGACCTGCTTCGTTGCCGAGCAGATTGCTGTAGACGTACGTTACACCGAACGCACGAGCCCCCTCTACGACCAAGCGCCGCCGCACCTCGTGTTTACCGAACGCAAAGTGGCTTGCGCTCGGATTTAGAATCACATCTACTGCGCTTTGAGCCAGGTTGGCGCCGGGCCGTTCCGAGGTCCAGGCGTCCTCGCAGATCTCGAACCCGATACGCACACCGGCCACCTCGAAAACGAGGTCGCCCGCCGGAAACTCCGATTCGCCCAGCCGCCAAGTGGTCCGGCAGCCTTCGGGCCACGGCTTGAACCAGCGTGGTTCGTAGTGGATTCCGTCGCCCGCGAGGACGCGCTTGGCGACGAACCCGAGTACCCGGCGATCCGCGACGAGGCAACAGGCGTTGTACACGGCCTTGTGCCAGTACATGGGCAGCCCAAAACAAACCAACATCCCCTGCGTCTCGGGGACGAGTTCGGTGAGGACCTCGAGCGCCATGCGGTGCGTCCCCGGTGATAGGAACGCGTCTTCGCATCCGTACCCGGTGATGCATAACTCCGGGAGGCAGAGCAAGCCGACCTGCTCGCGCCGAGCATGACTAATCGCCTGGGCAATTCGCCGCCGATTTCCGTCCCAATCGAGCGGCGTCTGGTTCACCGTCGCCGCCGCAACCTTGATCAGCTTCATGGTGTTCACTCTTCCGTGGCGAAATCAACCTTAGCGGCGGTAGCCCAAGTTCGGGCTCAGCCATTTCTCGGCGGTACCTAGCTCCCACCCCTGACGCTTGGCGTAATCCTCGACTTGGTCGCGACCGATCTTGCCGACGTTGAAGTAGCGAGCTTCCGGGTGAGCCAAGTAGATTCCACTCACACTCGCGGCAGGCATCATGGCAAAGTTCTCCGTCAGGCTCATCCCAATCTCCTGCGCCTGCAGGAGCTCGAACAGGCGGCCCTTCAACGTATGATCCGGGCAGGCTGGGTAACCGAGTGCGGGACGAATCCCCTGGTATTTTTCCTCGACGAGCTGTTGAGGACTGAGTGATTCGCCGGCGGCGTACCACTCGCGACGCACCCGCTGATGCAACCACTCCGCTGCAGCCTCCGCAAGGCGATCAGCCAATGACTTGACCAGAATCGCCGAGTAGTCATCGCGTTCTCGTTCGAAGCGCTCCACCAACGCTTGCGCGCCGAGGCCTGCAGTGACGGCGAACGCACCAACGCTGTCGCGGCACCCGCCGTTGGCTGGTTGTACGAAATCCGCCAAGCACCGCGCGGGGTCGTCCGGCTTTTTGATCGACTGCTGGCGAAGCATGGGGAACGCGACCGCATCTCCGCCTGCCTCCTGGCGATAGAGGACAATATCGTCGCCCTGCGCGCAGGCAGGCCAATAGCCGTACACGGCGCGAGCCGACAGCAACCGTTCCTTGACGATTCGATCGAGCAAGGCTCGGCCACTGTCGAACAGTTCGCGTGCGGCCTCCCCGCGCTCGGGGTGCGACAGGATCGCCGGATACTTACCCACCATATCCCAAGCCGTAAAGAAGAAGGTCCAATCGATGTAGTTGACCAACTCGGCCAAATCGATATCGAGTGCGCGACGCCCGAAGAACGGCGGCTTCGGTGTAGGCACACTATCGGACACAAAGCGACGAGCGCGTGCCGCATCGAGGGAGATCAACGAGGCTTCTTTGGTGCCCCCGTGCAGCCGCCTCAATTGCTCTTGCTCGGCACGGTTGTTCTTATCGAACTGCTTACGTGCTTCGCGATCGAGCAAACCCGACACGACCGAAACAGCGCGCGATGCGTCCAGCACGTGCACCACTTCCGCTTCGTATTCTGGGGCGATCTTGACTGCCGTGTGCTGACGACTGGTCGTGGCACCGCCGATCAGCAAGGGTACACGGAATCCGCGCCGCTGCATCTCCTTCGCGACGTGCACCATTTCCTCGAGGCTCGGCGTGATCAAGCCGGAAAGCCCAATCATGTCGACACCCTCCTGTTGCGCGCGGTCGAGAATGGTTTCAGCCGGAACCATCACCCCGAGATCGATCACGTCGTAATTGTTGCATCCGAGTACGACCCCCACGATGTTCTTGCCAATATCGTGAACGTCGCCTTTGACGGTTGCTAAGAGGATCTTCGTCGCGGCCTGCGCACCGCTCGCCTGTTTGGCAGCCAAGATGTGAGGTTCGAGCATGGCGACGCCCTTCTTCATCACACGCGCGCTCTTGACTACCTGTGGCAAGAACATCTTCCCGGCGCCAAACAAGTCGCCCACTTCACGCATCCCGTCCATCATGGGCCCTTCAATCACGGCCAAGGGGCTATTCAAGGATAGGCGCGCCTCCTCGCAATCATCGGCGATGTAATCAACGATACCGTGCACCAAAGCGTAACGAATTCTCGCGGCGACGGTTTGGTCGCGCCAGGACAGATCAACCGTTCGCTTCGCTGCATCTCCCTTGTAGTTATCGGCGATCTCGACCATGCGCTCGGTTGCGTCAGGGCGACGATCAAACAAGACGTCTTCGACTCGTTCGAGTAGGTCCTTGGGAACGTCTTCGTACACGGCGAGCTGCCCAGCGTTGACGATGCCCATATCGAGACCGTCACGAATCGCGTGGTACAAAAAGGCCGAGTGGAACGCCTCACGCACGCGGTCATTGCCGCGGAAGCTGAAACTCAGATTACTGATCCCACCGCTCACTTTGGCGCCGGGCAGATGCTGCTTGATCCGCTTCGTGGCTTCGATGAACTCCATGCCAAATCGATTGTGTCCCTCGATCCCCGTTGCCACCGCGAACACATTCGGGTCAAAGATGATGTCCTCGGGCGCAAATCCGACGCGGTCCACCAATAACCGGTAGGCTCGCTCACAGATCTGGAACTTGCGATCTGCGCCTTCGGCTTGTCCTTGTTCATCGAACGCCATGACCACGACCGCCGCGCCGTAGCTATGGCAGATCCGTGCCCGTTGCAGAAACTCTGCTTCGCCCTCTTTGAGGCTAATCGAATTGACGATTGACTTGCCCTGGACGTTCTTGAGACCCGCCACGATCACCGACCACTTGGAGCTGTCGATCATGACCGGCACCTTCGCGATATCCGGCTCGGTCGCGATCAAGCGCAAGAACTTCGCCATCATCGCCTCCGAATCGAGCATGGCTTCGTCCATGTTCACGTCGATGATGTTGGCGCCGTTCTGTATCTGCTCACTCGCAACCTGCAGGGCAGTGGCAAAGTCTTCGCTCTGAATCAGGCGAGCGAACCTCTTGCTGCCGGTCACGTTCGTGCGCTCGCCAATCATGGTGAAGTTCGAATCAGAGCGCAGCGTCAGCGTCTCGAGTCCTGAATAGCGGGTCAGCCCGTCGGGTGCGGGTGGGGTACGTGGTTCGCAGCGGCGAACTGCGTCGCCGATGGCACGGATATGGGCGTCACTGGTACCGCAACAACCTCCAACGATATTGACCAGCCCCTCTCGGGCAAACGTCGAAAGCACGTCTGCCATCGTCTCCGGCGTTTCGTCGTAGCCACCGAACGCATTCGGCAACCCGGCATTGGGATAGCAACTGATCAAGGTTGGGCAGAGCCGCGCGAGGCTCTCGAGGTACGGGCGCATGTCCGCAGCACCCAGAGCGCAGTTTAGCCCAACGCTGAATGGCCGGGCGTGGGCAATGCTGGTGAAGAATGCGTCCGCAGTCTGACCGGCGAGCGTACGTCCGCTGCGATCGGCAACAGTGACGCTCATCATGATCGGTAGGCGTATCCCCTTCTCCTCGAATAACTGCTCGAGCGCGAACACGGCCGCTTTCGCATTGAGCGTGTCGAAGATGGTCTCAATCAAAATGATGTCGACTCCACCCTCGATGAGCCCAGTTGCCTGTGTGCGATACGCGTCGCACACCTGGTCGAAGTCCGCTTCGCGGTGTGAGGGATCGTCGACCCGAACCGACATGCTCAGGGTTCGACTCGTCGGTCCGAGATTTCCGGCCACGAAACGCGGCTGATCCGGGGTGAGGTCCGAAAACTTATCCGCAGCGGCGCGAGCCAGACGAGCGGCTACGACGTTCATCTCGTAGATGTCGCCCTCCAGTCCATACTCGGACTGGGAAAGCGCCTGCGCGTTGAACGCATTCGTCTCGATGATGTCACTGCCAGCGCGCAGGTAAGCTTCGTGAATCTCAGAAACGATGTCGGGACGCGACAGGACGAGGATGTCGTTGTTGCCCTTGAGCGACTTGGGGTGGTTTCGATAACGGGCACCGCGAAAGTCATCTTCGCTCAGCTGGTAACGCTGAACCATCGTGCCCATGCCTCCGTCCAGCAGCAAGATGCGGTCGCGGGCAATGCGGTTAAGTTGGGCGGACACGTCCTTCTGACTCATGAGTTCTCCGAGAGCTTGCCTTGCCCCCTTGGGGCCAGGGAGGCGGCAGTCTAGTGAAACTCGTAAGCAGTGCAGCCAGCGTCGAGGGGGAATTCGCACTTCGCGCTCTGCCAGCCAGAGCCAGCCTGTGCTAAGGCGAACGCATGGCCAGCCCCCC
>JBLNFG010000348.1:0-3374 GCA_050263495.1 Myxococcales bacterium
TCTGTCGGCTATCGAAGGTGTTCAGCGCGCCGACATCTTAGGTGGACGCACCTTCGCAATGCGTGCCTGGCTCAAGCCGGATCGCATGGCGGCGCTGAATGTCAGCCCGACGGAAGTGCGACAAGCACTCGCCGCAAACAACTTTCTCACGGCTGTTGGGCAAACCAAGGGTCACTACGTTCAAGTCAACTTGAGCGCAACAACTGACGTACAGAGTGTCGATGGATTCAAGCGTCTGGTGATTCGCGAACGCAACGGCTCTCTGGTGCGACTGGAGGATATCGCTGACGTCTCGCTCGGAGCTGACAACTACGATCAGGACGTGCGAATGTCTGGACGACAGGAGGTGTTCCTCGGCGTCTGGGTGCTACCGACGGCAAATTCACTGGATGTGATCGCTCGCGTGCGTAAGGAAATGGATACGATCAAGGGCGAGTTACCGAGCGGCATGCGCGCCGCAGTAGCTTTCGATTCCACCAACTACATCAAGAGCGCCATCGAGGAAGTCACACGGACGCTAATCGAAACGATTCTGATCGTGGTCGTCGTCATCTACCTGTTTCTGGGATCGCTGCGCACAGTGCTGGTTCCAATTGTCGCGATTCCTCTCTCGCTCGTCGGCACCATCTTCTTGATGCAGGTCTTCGGATTCACGCTCAATCTGCTTACGTTGCTCGCCGTCGTGCTCGCGGTTGGTCTGGTCGTCGACGACGCGATCGTAGTCGTGGAGAATGTCGAGCGTAACATTCGCGAAGGGAAGACGCCGATGGAAGCGGCGCTCCAGAGCGCCCGCGGTTTGGCTGGACCGATCGTCGCAATGACGGTAACGCTCGCAGCAGTTTATGCTCCAATCGGATTCCAAGGTGGTCTGACCGGGGCGCTATTCAAGGAGTTTGCTTTTACGCGGGCCGGTGCGGTGATGCTTTCGGGTATCGTTGCGCTAACGCTGTCGCCCGTCATGTCGTCGAGGTTGTTGCGAGAGAACCGAACCCCCGGTTGGCTTGTGCGTTCGATTGATCGTGGCTTCGAAGCGCTCAAGAGCCTGTACGAAAGGACCCTTAGCCTGACACTGCGGCATCGACCTGCCGTGTATGTGGTTTGGGCCGTGCTGTCACTGGCGGTCATTCCTCTTTATCTGTTCTCTCCCTCGGAATTGGCGCCGAACGAAGATCAAGGGATCGCATTTACGGCTCTCGACGTCCCTGCTAACGCCACGATCGAACAATTGACACCGTATACGGAGCAAATCCATGCGGCCATGGCATCCGTGCCCGAGTTCGAACAAAGCTTTCAAGTTACCTTTCCGACCCAGGGTTTCGGCGGCGCCCTGATGAAACCGTGGGACAAGCGAGATCGCACCATTTTTGCGATCCAGGAAGAACTGGGTAAGAAGCTACAGCAGGTCGCAGGCGTGAGGGCTCCGGTATTTCTGCCGCCAGCGCTGCCAAGCGAAGGGTTCTTCCCGGTCGAGTTCGTGATTGCCTCGACCATCGACCATCAGCAACTCGCCGGTATGGCCAATCGCCTAGTGGAGCAGGCGGCCAAGAGTGGGCAATTTGCTTTTCCGCCCATCCTTGATGTCCGAATCGATCAGGCGGGTAACGAAATTGTCATCGACCGCGACAAGGTCAGCTCGATGGGGTTGACCATGCAAAACGTAGGTGCGGATCTCTCCGCAATGCTCGGAGGCAATTTCGTCAATCGATTCAGCATCGACGGCAGAAGCTACAAGGTCATCGCTCAGATGGAGCGCAGTGGACGACTCACGGCGTCTCAGCTGCAGGAGTTGCACGTGACAGGTCCCGGTGGAGAGCTAATCCCCTTGGGGTCAATTGCGTATCTCCAAGAGAGCGTCGAACCGAGAACACTCAATCGTTTCCAGCAACTCAATGCGATCAAGATTTCTGGCGTAGCGACGCAATCGCTTGATTCAGCGTTGAAGGTGTTGGAAGACGCAGCCAAACAGGTTCTGCCTCCCGGATCGCGCACCGATTACACAGGGGCTTCGCGTCAGCTGCGTCACGAAAGCGGAAAGTTCCTGTGGGCGATGGCGCTTTCCATAACGTTGATCTTTCTGGCGCTGGCAGCCCAATTCAACTCGTTCCGTGACCCGCTGGTAATTCTGGCAGGTTCAGTGCCGCTGGCGATGTTCGGAGCGCTAATCTTTACCTTCCTGAAGTTCATGGGTCCTCCGGGCCTTCGATTCGGACTGACCGAAGGATGGACCACCACTCTCAACATCTATTCACAAGTCGGACTCGTGACTTTGGTGGGTCTGGTGGCGAAGAACGGAATTCTGATTGTTGATTTCGCCAATAAACAGCAAGCCGCGGGGTACGACAAGCTAACGGCAGTGCGGATGGCCGCGACAACACGCCTTCGGCCAATATTGATGACGACCACTGCAACAATCGCCGGACATTTCCCGCTGACTCTCGTGACGGGTCCGGGCGCAGTTGCACGCAACTCGATCGGGATCATTCTGGTTGGCGGAATGGCCATTGGCAGCGCGTTCACGCTATTTGTGGTACCTGCCCTTTACGTGCTGTTGGCCGGAACACATCGGCGCGAATTGAATGAGCTCTCCGCGGCAGAGGAGCACCCCGTCGGCTATCGGAGCGATATTCGTGAATTGGCTCCACAGGGCTCGTCCGCCTCGTTGTAGCGCGATTTTGTAGAATTGATCCGTGAGCACCATCTTCGCCAAAGGCGTTCGAATTGCAAAGGACACGCACACCATGGCAAATGCTACTCCAGACGAATACTACTCCGTGACTCCATACCTGACTTTCGCGAACGCCTCATCGGCGATCGAGTTCTACAAGCGCGCGCTCGGAGCGACCGAAATTTATAGGTTGCCCATGCCAGACGGTAGGATTGGGCACGCCGAATTATCTGTGGGGAACTCCCGGATCATGCTCTCCGACGAAAATAAGGAGTGGGGCAACGCCAGCCCTCGTACACTGGGCGGTTCACCGATTAAGCTGCATCTCTATACTGAAAACGTTGATGACCTGGCTGCTAGGTTTGTTGATGCGGGCGGACGCGTGGTAAGGCCACTCAAGGATGAGTTCTATGGTGATCGCTCGGGTCAGTTCGAAGACCCCGAAGGGTATCACTGGACCCTCGCTCAGCGTCTTGAGGAGGTCGCGCCAGACGAGATGGCGCGCAGAATGCTGCAGATGTTCTCGAAAGAGGCAGCTACCTAGAGCGACAATCAGTTTGAGCCCCTACTACAAGCGCCGATCCTCTCGCTACGCGAGGCGGCCTCGTCGCTGCGCTCCTCAGATTACTGATGATGCCCCCATCCGCCCGGACGCGCGCTGCGCGCGACGCCCGGTCGACTTTCCCCCAAAGCCATGCTCGCGCTGCGC
>JBLNFG010000349.1:0-4970 GCA_050263495.1 Myxococcales bacterium
GCGTGGCTGCTTTGACGACCGCCACTTACGGTTTGGCAGCAACCACGCTGCGCACCACGGGCGATCAGCGCGGTGACTTCGTGTTGTTTGGTAACACCCTGGGTTGGGACTGCAATCTCACCGCCACCGGTCTGGTCGTTGCAGGCACCGTTGACTGCAGCGGCGCCTCGAATTTCACCGCTAACAACACCTCTGCGGACGTGTACTGGCGTTCGGAAGAACCCGGACCTGGCGCTGCGCTTGCCTCGGCTGCGGTCACCATGGAGAATGCGCGAAGCACCGCAGTCTTGGTGTTGCCGGCGGGAGCCGTCGTCACCTATGCCCGACTCTACTGGGCTGCGCTGCTGCCAAGCGGCACCCCAGACGACAGTGTCACCATCGACCGTCCCGGCAATACGAATGCCCTAAGCGTGACTGCCGACAAGGTTTGGACCGCCTACACGACGGGCAGCACTGGCAAGTTCTGGTACCAAGGCACAGCTGATATCACTAATTGGATGTCTGCACTGGGCGCCGGCGCATACCGAGTCGGTGGTGTGTCGTCGATCCCCAACCTCAGCTCGTATGACGACACGAATACCATGGCGGGATGGTCGGTCGTGGTGTTCTATTCGTTAGCATCGGATCCACCGCGCAATTTGACGCTCTTTGATGGCCTCGACACCGTGAATGCTGGCGACGCTGGCAGGCAAACCGCAGAGATTGGCGGCTTCTTGGTGCCAGCAACGGGCTACGACGCCAAGCTCGGTGTGGTCGCGTACGAGGGAGACTCAGACTATACGGGCGACTCGCTGAGCATCGGCGCAACCGCAGCGAGCTTGACGCCGCTCTCGAACGGCCTGAACCCGGCGGACAATTTCTTCAATTCCACGCACTCTTATCTGGGTGTTGGCGTGTCGAATGCGGGCGACCTGCCGCAGCTCTCCGGAGCAGCGAGCAGCATGGCTGGCCTGGACATCGACATTCTTAACGTCACGGCACAGATGCAGCCGAATCAGACCAAGGCTACGATCCAAGCGGCAAGCGCGACCGGTGGAGAACGCTTCGGTCTAGCGGTGCTCGTTACGTCCATTTCGACGTTCAAGCCAGACTTCTCGACCTCTGGCAAAACCGTGGTCGACCTCAATGGCGGCGCGCTCGTGCCCGGTGACGTGCTCGAATACACCGTTACCATCCCCAACACGGGCAGTGACGCGTCCACCAACACCGTCTTGACTGACAATCTACCTACCCAAGTCACCTACAAGGCGAACAGCCTCAGCCTGGTGTCATCGCCCACCGTGACCACGCCGCTCACCGACGCGACGGGTGACGACGTAGGTGAATACATTGCCGCAAACCGACGCATCCTCGTTCGATTGGGCACAGGTGCTACGGCCGCCGCTGGCGGCACGATGGCCATCGGAAGCAGCGTTTCGCTCAAGTTCCAGGTCACGCTGAATAACGACGCGACTGGCCTGATTGAGAACCAAGCAACGATCACGGCGCAAGGCGCGCAAGGGGCTCCTGCAGTTGACTATCTCACGGACGGCAACGGTTCGGTGGATGGCACGCAACCGACGGTCATCGGTGTCGACAGCGATGCCGATGGAATTCCGAATGCCACCGAGGCTACGCTCGGAACCAATCCGAACGACAAAGACAGCGATGATGACGGCGTAGAGGACGGTGCTGAACCGAACTACAGCGCGGACTCGGACGGCGACGGGCTCATCAATGCGCTCGATCCAGACAGCGACAACGACGGGCTCTTCGATGGTACCGAGCTTGGTTTGGGTTGTGGCAACGCGGGAACGGATTTGAATGCGGCGCGGTGCATCCCAGATGCTGACGCGGGTGCGACCAAGACCGATCCACTCTTGGCCGACACGGACGGCGGCGGGGCGCGTGACGGCTCCGAAGACGCGAATCTGAACGGACAGGTCGATAGCGGAGAAACCAACCCAATCGCCGGGCAAGGCGCGGACGACGCAACGCTGGTCGATACGGACGGCGATGGCTTATCGAATGGGCTCGAGGCAACGCTCGGTAGCAACCCGAACGACAAGGACAGCGACGACGACGGCGTGCTCGACGGACTCGAGCCCAATCCCAGTGACGATGGCGACCGCGATGGACTCGTGGATGTCACCGATTCAGACAGTGATAACGACGGCTTGTTCGACGGCACGGAGATGAGCTACGGCTGCACCGATGCAGCAACCAGTGCAGCCGCCAAGCAATGTGTTGCCGACGCAGATCCTGCAACGCACACCTCCGCGGTCAATCCCGACACCGATCGGGGCGGCGTGCGCGACGGTTCTGAAGACGTCAATCGCAACGGCGCGGTAAACGGCGCGGAGACGAATCCGATTGCCGGCCAAGCTGCGGACGACACGAATGCCGTCAATCAGGACACCGACGGCGACGGGTTGTCGAATGCCGTGGAGGCGACCCTGTGCAGCACGATCAACAACGCGACGGTTTGCAGCGATGCGAACGACAAGGACAGCGACGACGACGGCGCGCCTGACGGCGAGGAGGCGAACCCTGCCTCGGACACTGACGGCGACGGCATCATCAACGTGCTCGATGCAGACTCCGACGCCGATGGGCTCTTCGACGGAACCGAACTCGGCTACGGCTGCGCTGGAGCTGGGACGGCCACCGGTAGTCTTACGTGCATTGCTGACGGGGACGCCGGGGCGACCCAAACGTCGCCCATCGACGCCGACACGGATCGCGGAGGGATCAAGGACGGTACGGAAGACGCGAACCACAACGGCGTAGTCGACGCAAATGAACGGAATCCACTGGTCCGCGCAGACGACGCGTGGGGGTGCTTGCTCGACGCAGATTGCGATGCTTCCACCTCGAGTGGCAAGGTCTGCGCTCCGACCCACGTCTGTGTCGCTGGTTGTCGAGGCAGTGGTGGCAATGGGTGTCCCACGGGACAGGTTTGCAGCTCGACGACCACGGAGGTTGGTACGTGCGGCACATCAGCGGGCGTCGGTGGCGCGGCCGGCGCTGCGGGTGCACCAATAGCAGCCGGCGCCGCGGGTACGTCAATGGTAGCGGGCGGTGCCACTGCAGTCCTAGCAGGAGGTGCCACTGCGGTCGGTGGTGCAACGACCGCCGTCAGCGGCGGAGTGGCTGGTGCACTAGCCGCGGGCGGAGCGGCAGTCGCGGGCGCGACGAGCACGACGAACACCACTACGCCTAGCGGCGGTGCCGCAACGGGTGGCAAGGCCAACGCGGGAGCTGCCACAGGCGGAGCGCTTGCGGCCGGTGGCGCCACGACGAGCGAAAACACCGAAGCAATTGGGGGCAGCGTGGGTGGCACGGACCTCCTCCTGGAAGGCAGCGGCTGCGATTGCGCGTTACCGACCAAGAGAGCGAATCACCAGGGTTGGCTACTCGCCATGGTTGCTGGCGTGCTCTGGCTCCGACGTAGGCGTTCGCGATAACCAAGGAGAAGGGGGGAGCAGCATCGAGCTGTTTTCCCCTTCTCTTTACGCGTTTCAAACAACCAGATTCTTGTATCCAACAGGATACGAAGCCAAAGAGAAAACACTGTGTGTAAAAAGACTCATCTCTTCTTCGGAGCCATCGCAATTAGCGCGGCGTCATTATCGGCATCGGGAGCGTGGGCGCAGACTGCGAATGGATTTGCCCTCAACCGATATCAACCTTCCGAGCGCGGTAGCGATTGGTTCGTCACTGACTCGCTCGATATGCGCGGGAGCGGCCGTCTAGCGCTCGGGGCCGTCTTCGACTGGTCCCATAAGCCGTTGGCCGTCTATGACAGCAACGGCGACTACTACCGTGCACCCGTCAAGAACCAAGTGTACCTGCATGCTGGTGCGGCGCTAACACTCGTCGATCGGGTGCGATTCGCGCTCAACATGCCCTTCTTGGTCAGCAACTTCGGCACGCCGGCTACCGTTGATGGAATACGCTATCAGACGCGCGAGAAACCCGCGCTTGGCGACCTACGCGTGGGCGTCGATGTGCGACTGTTCGGCGAATACGGAAGCGCCTTTACCACGGCGCTCGGGCTGCAGTTGCACATTCCTACCGGCAATCGCGAGTCACACGCGAGTGATGGCAAAGCGCGGCTCGTGCCTCGTTGGCTCGTAGCGGGCGACATCGGAGCCTTCACGTACGCGACCATGGTATCGTTCGACGGCCGATTCCAATCCGCTGAATTCAGCGGGGCAGCGATCGGTCCCGAATTGGGTCTTGCCGCATCGGCAGGTATCCGCGTGGCAGACAAGAAGGTGGTTCTAGGCCCTGAGATTTGGACCTCCACCGTCGTGAGTGACAAAGGCGACGGAGTTTTTGGCCGCAGGACAACTCCGGTTCAGCTCATTGTTGGCGGACACGCACGCGTATCGGCGTTCATTATCGGAGCCGGTTTTGGCCCGGGCCTCACGCGAGGGGTTGGCACGCCGGATTACCGCCTTCTCGGGTCGCTCACGTACTTCCCCGAGCCGCCCAAGAAAGAGCTTCCGACGCCGCCCACGGATCGCGACGGGGACGGGATTGCGGACGCGAGCGACGCGTGTCCCGATACCCCCGGACCAGAGAACGCGGACAAGGCGAAGAATGGCTGTCCGCCACCGCCGGATCGCGATGAGGACGGTATCATCGACGCAGAGGACGCGTGCCCCGACGAGCCCGGCGAGGCATCGGATGATCCGAAGAAGAACGGCTGTCCGAAACCCAAGGATCGGGACAAGGACGGCATTATCGACGAACAGGATGCGTGCCCCGACGAGTTCGGAGTAAAGACGGAAGATCCCGCGACCAACGGCTGTCCAAAGCCAAAGGACACCGACGGGGACGGCATCATCGACGACAAGGATGCCTGCATCAACGATCCTGGCCCCGCCAACGACGACCCGAAGAAGAACGGTTGCCCCAAGGTGGTGGTGGTGGCAGGCGAGGTCAAGATCCTCGAGCGTATCGAGTTCCAGACCGGTAAGGCC
>JBLNFG010000350.1:0-3354 GCA_050263495.1 Myxococcales bacterium
GCATTCGACCGTACGCCCTAGCATATCGACGTCAACGAGGAGATTGATAGATTCCATCGCCGTGCAACGGAGCTAGCACACGGCGTTGTTGCTTCTCCTTTCGGCACTTACTTACCGGCGGTGCTGCCTCGAGAGCTGCGTCGCTTCGAGAGAATCGGTCTGAGATCGCGCCGTATCGCTCGCGCTGTGTTCCTTGCCCACGCGCTGGTGTGCAGGATTGACCGCGTGTTTGCGGCATCGACCACGCGCCCGAGGAAGGTCGACCTTTGATCGTCTCCGATCGACCACCTGGCTCGATATCCTGGCTGGCTCTTGACAACAGACCAGCGGTCGCTTATCGTTGATGTGTCAGCGGCGGACACGAGCAGATTAGGATGGAGTTGGTTCAATATGTCTGATCATGAGCGTACTCAAGAAGAGACCACTGTTCTCGTAACCGGCATTAGCGGTTACCTCGCGCAGCACGTGGCAAAGGTCCTCCTGGAAGCGGGTTATCGGGTGCGGGGGACCCTGCGCGATCGGCGCCGTGAAGACGAGTTGCGAGGTCTGTTTGGGCCGTTGGGAACGCGGCTCGAGTGCATGCAAGCCGATCTGCTGCAGGACACCAACTGGGAGCGCGCAATGCAAGGATGCAGGTACGTCCAGCACGTCGCTTCGCCGTTTCCTGCGCAGCTGCCAAAGAATGAGGCGGAGTTGATGGCTCCGGCGCGCGAGGGAACCCTGCGCGTCCTTCGCGCAGCAGCTGCCGCGCGGGTCCAAAGAGTGGTGCTCACGTCGTCGATTGCGGCGATCATGTTTGGGCATGCCGATCGGTTCGCGCGCACCTTCACGGAGGCGGATTGGTCAGTGAGCGAACGTTGTGTTCCGTATCAGAAAAGCAAAACCATGGCGGAGCGTGCGGCGTGGGACTTCGTGAACACGCTTGCGGCAGACCAGCCAATGGAGCTAGTGACAATCAACCCTGGACTAATCCTGGGCCCCCTGTTGGGCGCCGATGCAAGCACGTCGGGGGAGCTCGTTCGCAAGCTGCTCACGCGCGAGATCCCAGCCATCATTCCGCTCTCGTACGCGGCGGTTGACGTGCGTGATGTCGCGGCTGCTCACCTAGCGGCCATGCGTGTGCCGGAAGCTGCAGGTCAGCGATTCTTGTGCGCCACCGCGGCAACGAGCATGAGTCAGATCGCCGCGATTCTGCGTCGCCATTATCCCGAGCGTCGCATTCCTAGCCTGACATTGCCGGCGTGGCTCGCTCGAGGTTTGGCTAGGTTCGACGCCACGCTCCGGTTGGTCTACGACGATATTGGGGAAGTGCAGCGATTCGACAACACGCGCATCCGCAACGTGCTGGGCTTTCAGCCGCGTGAGTTAGAGGAGACGGTCTTGGCAACCGCTCAGAGTTACATCGCCCGCGGGCTCGCTTAGGGGAGCGCGTCCCAATCGTGCGTTCGCCGGTTTCAGGGTTGCAGCGGGCCGTGCTATGTTCGGCTCCGTGCGAGCGATGGCGATTCTCTGGGGCGTGGTTGTGTCGAGTGGCTTGCCCGCTCGTTCGATCGCGTCAGATGAATTCCCTGACCGCGTCGAGCTGCAATGGCGCGCTCCTGTGGGTTGTCCCGATCGGGATGCGGTGCAGCGTTCACTCGCGCGGCTTCTGACGAACGCCGATCCGCACGAGAAGCAACGCACACGCGCGACTTCGTCACACGTCCTTAACGCCGACGTGCGTGTGGAACAGTTGGGTGACGCGGATTGGGCACTCACCTTACGTACAAATCTCGATGGGATTACGGGGGAGCGCGTGATTCAGGGACGCGGCTGCGTCACGCTGACGGACGCTGCCGTACTCACGATGGCTTTGATGTTGAACCCGGACATTGACAGCAAACGCGCCGCACAAACCCCCAAGAAAACCGAACCACCCGCGCTGATGGAACCATCGCGCGCCACAGTGACGGTGCGTGCACCTCGGTCCTTTCAAACGCGCGAGCGCGATCACTTGCGTACCCGACTCGGGTTACAGCTCTCGCCGCACGTGGGGTTAGCTGCAGGGATTTTGCCGGAGTTGGGTCCGGAGGTGGGAATCGGTGTGGGGGTGACCATGAGTCGCCTCTCACTAACAGTGAACGCCGAGTGGGGACCCCTTCAACGCGCAACGCTCCCGGGCGCGTCGAACATGGGTGGAAAACTATGGTCAGGTTCCTTGGACCTGCGGGGGTGCTGGGCTTTTCACAGGCAAGCGCTTAGTGCGGGTCCGTGTGTTGGTGCCAGCATCACCCGGCTCGAGGGTGACGGTTTCGGGATTGCGCACCCGCAAACCGCGGTCGTTCATTTTGTGTCACCACTTGCCGCAGCGCAGCTGGACTGGCGAATTCACAGCAAATTCGTGCTGCGACTGTTAGTGATGGGACTATTCCCCACTGACCGGCCCAAGGTATTTATCGACGATTTGGGCGACGTTCACCACCCGGCGTGGGTTAATGGACGCGCACAGATCGGGGCTGTGATTCCTCTGCGTTGACGCTTCTGCTCGGGACTGGCCACTCATGGATGACGTGCCCGAATTGGCTGCTTTCGAACGCGATTCCGATCGGGTGCCAGGGAGCCGTACCCTGCGCACGAATCCGGAGCCTCGTCTGGTGGACGGCCTTCGGGAGATTTACCAGAACCACGCAGGGCTCGTTTGGCGCGCGTTGAGGCGCTTGGGCGTAGCGGAAGCTGCACTCGAAGATGCGCTTCAGGATGTTTTTTTTGTTATCTATCGGCGCGGGAACGAGTTCGAAGGGCGTGCGTCGCTGACTACCTGGATCTACGGCATCGTGCTGCGCGTGGCGAAGGACTACCGGCGCGCTGAGGCGCGGCACTGTGCACGCATCGATCGACTCACTCAGTTAGTAACCCGCGACGTCGCTTACACCGATGATCCCGCCTACGCCGCCGAACGTCGTGAGGCCAACCAGCTCATGCACTTGCTGCTGGCAAAGCTTCCGGACGAACTGCGCGACGTACTCGTGCTTGTCGAGCTGGAAGATTTGCCGCTCCGTGAGGCGTGCGAATCGCTGTCCATCAACGTGCGAACAGGGCAGCGCCGTTTGCGTGCCGCGCGAGAGACTTTCGACACATTGCTTGCCGCTCACCTGAGCAACGTTGGGAGGCCGACATGAATCAGCTCAGTCCCGAGGCCAGGCGACTGTTTCAGCTAGCGCGTGAAGGGGATGAAGCCCCTGTTCACGTGCTGCAGCGCGCGGAGTCCCGTTTGGCGGCTCGTATCTCGCGTGGTGCAGTGATTGCCGCCGTGAGCACCGTCGTGACCAAAGCAGCCGCGACTGCGACGGCCACGCTGCCGTGGATCAAGATTGC
>JBLNFG010000351.1:0-3789 GCA_050263495.1 Myxococcales bacterium
GTCGGTGAGGTCCTCGAGAGGACCAGCAATCCGTGACGCGCCGGATTGCTGGTGTGGTTTTCGATTTGGACGGCACCCTGGTTGATTCGCGCGCAGATATCGCGAGAGCGGCCAACCATGCGCTAAGGCGCCATGGTTGCGCCGCATTGTCGGAGGAACAGATCGGCACGTTCGTCGGCGATGGGGCTCGAAACCTCATGATCCGCGCTTCTGGACTCAGCGGAGAATCGCCTTTGTTCGGCGAACTCTTGCGCACCTTTCTCGAGTATTATCCCGAGCATGCCTGCGAACAGACCGTACTGATGCCAGGGGCACGTGAGGCACTGGAGGCGCTCAGGGAATTACCAATGGCGGTGCTCACGAACAAGCCCAGAGCTGCCACTGTCGCGGTGCTTGAGGGGCTCAAGATCTCTGGACGCTTTCGCTCGGTCATCGCGGGTGGTGATCTTCCCTTCTTGAAGCCAGAGCCTGCGTTGCTCTGGGAGAGCGCGAAGCAGCTCGGTGTGCCTGTCTCAGCAATCGCCATAGTCGGCGACGGACCTCAGGATATTCTGTGCGGCCGCAACGCAGGCGCGTTCACGGTTGGCGTTCTTGGCGGAATCGCGGATCAGCAGGCCCTCCGTGACGCCTGTCCCGATAGGCTGCTCGCATCGTTGCACCAGTTAGCGGATGCGCTCGAAGCGCGGTAACGCGCGTGACGTGAACAGGCAGCGCGGGGCTAGACCAAACACCGGAGATTACCCAAGTGACAGGGCAAGGCAGCAGTGCCATTAATCGAAGCGAGTCAGCCCGCCAAGCGGTGGTAGGCCGCACTCAGATCTGCGAAGCGCCGCCGGAGATCTTCGAGCTGCTTGGGCTCAGCGGTTGGATGGAGATCTGGGTGCACCATCCGGGCGAGCCGACGAAATGCGGAACGGATCGTGCGTTCGTCCGCCGAGGGTCCAAGTCCAAGCAGCCGGAGATCATGATGACGAGTATCGCCGTGAATGCCTTCGTTGCCGGCGCGCCGAGCCCGTGAATGGCCGCGATCTCGCGCACGCGGTCTACCGACCAGATAGTCCTCGGGTAAGAGCGGCTTCTCGACGTCGAGTTCGCGTCGTCGTGACCGCGTTAGCCGAAACGCCACCCGCGCATCTTCGAGTTGGAACACCACGTCAAGGCGCTTCTGGAGCTGCGCCCTTAGCGCGGCCAGAACAGCTGTGCTCGGCAACAAACCAGCCACCACAAGATGTCGCCCAAAGGGCAGCGTCGAATCTCGAGCCTCAGCGATCAGTTGATCGAGCTGAGCTCGGTTGATCCACCCTTCATCGACCAGAATTTCGCCGACGTGAGCTGCGGAGGCTGCAGTATCCACCTGGACGATGAGCCCCTCAACCAGGTGCAAACAGTGAACTCTGCCTGAGGTGACACCGCGCTCTTCTGTCAGTTCGAGCGTCCCCGACATGCGCTCACGCCAGAGTGCCCCAAGCAGGTCCCCAAGCGTCGTCAGCCGTAGTTGGCCCTGCAGATGCATGGGCTGTTTCGGTATCAGACTTGCTGGAGTTGGGCCAAGTTCGCTACGAAGCTGCCGGCCTAACCCGAACTTGCAGCGCGGGGACCGGCTACGTCGCGCTGGGCGGCGAATAGAAGTCAACCAGACGAATTGGCTCGCTGGTGATTGCAGCATGCACCCTCGTTCGATCTCCCACGTAGTCTCCCCCCACCTGGAGTGGCGTTGGTGGATCGATCTCAATCTCAACAGCCTCGACGAGAAAGTCGAAAAGGTGCTCGGCGGATTCGTACTCGCCACGCCATATCGCCTTGGCGTTGCGAACGAAGGGGCCGACGGTCATCGTCGTGATGCGGAGATTCATTCGATCGGGACGTTCATTCGCGTACGGAAACACCCGGAATCCGAAGCCATAATACGGAATTGTTGCGACGGCGGCGAGCCGAACTGGGCCTTCATAGATCGTATCCCCTTTGGAGAAGGGTGTGCCCACGCGACTCCCTTTCGGACCGACCCGATACGCTTCGCCTCCGGCATTGATCACGCGCACGTGCGGCATCGGCCCCAACATCACCTTGGGGATCGTGCTGAATGCCGCCGCTACCGCGTAAGATACAAAGCCCGTAGCCGCAGGACCAAGCAGTGTCTTGCCCAGCAGTGCTCGCGTCTTTGCGTAATCAGCAAGCAACAGAGCATCAAACCCCACCCCGCAAAATGGTGCAATTTGGCCTTCAACCTCGACCAGATGCATGGGTCGACTGCCTGCGTCTGTCATGAGTCGGTCAATGTCAGCCTGCAAATCGCTAGTTCGCTTCGACGAAGCGCCAACGACCCAAGCCAGCGCATTGCCGGTTCCAAGCTTGAGCAGCCCAAACCTCGGCAATGATGCTTGCTGGCGTCGCGCTTCCTTGATGACCTCGGTCACCATTACCGTAAACGTGCCATCGCCACCTCCGGTCAGAACGGTATGGTAGCCGCGAGCAATGATGAGCTTTGCGATGTCTCGAGCGTCGGACAAGCTCTTAGACACGAAGAGGTCACCACCAGCCATCATGCGGTCGAGCATGGAGATCACTTCTTCATTGACGCTCTTTGCCCTACCGTTGACTACTACTGCCACCCTTGGTGGCATTCCGATAGAATCGGATGCTGGCGGCAACGAGCCAGAACGTGGATGGTTCGACAGCATGGTGTATCTCCCCGAAAGGTGAACGCACTTTCCCGCGTTGAGAGAATGTGGGCAAGCTCCGCAGCTGCGGCCACGAACGAAACATTGTTCAGGAACTTGTCAAGGATCTCGACATTGTCCTACGGTTGACGTAAGGTCAGCAGCGACTTGGCGCAAACCGGCCCGAAATCCCAGGACCACGATGGCGAAAACGATCAACAGGGGACCGACGGCGAGGACACAGCGAACGCCGCGCGGGGCAAGTAATTCGGAGACATCTGCTAACGCGAGGTCTCGAGCTGACCACGCAAAATCCGAAGCTCGGACAACAAGCGATTCGTCGGAAGATCGCTCCGATAGTGAAGAGACTAGCGAGGACCAGACGGCTGTCAGAATGCGCAATAACGGACCACGAGGCTCTGCCCCTTGGGCGACCCGCCATGCAGCCAAGAGAGCTGCCGAGGCCGCGGCACGCAACGCCACACCACCTCCCCCCGGAAGCGCGCGAGCAACGCTGCGCACTCCCGAGCGAGCTGAAGAACTGAAGCTCCAACTCACGGAGCTCGCGAATGGAATTTCGCGGCTGCGTCTTCTAAAGCGGACGCTGCAGAAAGACTTCTGGGAAGCAGCGTCAATTCTCGCAGATATACAAGATCGTCAGCTGTATCAAGCCAAGGGCTATGCGAGCTTTGATGCATTTGCCGACCGCGAAGTCGAGCTCGGGAAATCTGTCTCACTTCGCCTCGCACGTCTTCCGAAGGTGTTCGTGCCTACGGCGGCGAGGGAGTTGGGGTTGAATTCCCTGCTCGCGGCACTCGAAGCGCTCGACGGTGACCGGGAGAGCCAAACGCGCATCGCGGTGGCGCAACCCGCAAAGCCGTTGAAACCGCCGATGGCCGCGCGAGGATAGCAAAGAGAAGGCACGGCGCGCGTGAACACCCGCCGCAGCTGCGCCCAATGCCGTAGGTACACTGCGAAGCACTAAGCCGACGCGACAATTGGGGCCGTCAACGCGGTCCCAGTCGTTCAATCATGGCCGAGGTCTCTGACACAGGCTATAGGTCGGCACAGTATGCGTTTCGTCGACGAGTGTGAAGTCGAGGTCATTGCCGGAAACGGCGGTAATGGCTGC
>JBLNFG010000352.1:0-3625 GCA_050263495.1 Myxococcales bacterium
AACCGAAGCCGCCCCCATGCCACGGCAAGTCGCGACGGGCGCATCTGCCAATCGCGGAGTTCTTGAATGCACCCATTTGACCGCCTCTTCCGGTACATCATGCCCCCAGGAGCCGTTGCGGTGTTGGGCACGGTAATCGGAGTCGGATGGTTCACTCAGCCCGACCGCTACGCTGGGGGCTACGCCCCGGCACAACCCATCGCGTTCTCGCATGAACTACATGCCGGGACGTTGAAGGTTCCGTGCGCGTACTGCCACTCCGGCGCTTCACGCTCGCGCGTCGCGGGTGTTCCGAGCGTTGAGACGTGCATGGACTGTCACAGGGTGACCAAAACCGACAGTCCAGAAATCAAGAAGCTAACTCAAATCTACGAATCGGGCAGGCCACTCGAGTGGAAGCGCATTCACACCCTGCCTGACCACGTCTTCTTCGACCATCGACCCCATGTCAGTGCAGGAATCGCCTGTCAATCGTGTCACGGCGAAGTGCAGACAATGAAAGTGGTGTCCAGGGAGATGTCCTTACGCATGGGCAATTGTCTCGCCTGCCATCGCGACCCACATCAAGCGTTGCCTAAGGGATCGAAGATCCAACACGGCCCAGATGACTGCGCTGCGTGCCACCGCTAGGAGCGAAGCGTATTCGACCATGAATCACTCACCTCGACGAGACCTCCTCCGCAACCTTGCCGCGCTGCTGGCGCTACCATTGGCGGCCAGTTCGCGACTAATTCTTGGCTCGGCTACCAGAGAGACTTCTGCCGAACCCAGCCAAACTAACCCGCTTAAGTTGGGCCGTGCGATGCGCCCCAGAGTTTCGGCACCTCACGGATCGGTGATGCGCCGTGCCTAAGGTCAATCCAGAGAGTACTAGTAGTGCTACTCCCGCAACGAGCGAGGTCGCCCGCTTCTGGCGCAATCTAGACGAGAAGTACGAGACGCCTGCGGCGCGTCTCGCCGCGCAGAACGAATTCGAGCCGGAAGCGGTGGATGACCGCGGCTCGTCGGCGATAACTCGACGTGGATTTTTGGGTTTGCTCGGCGGTGCGACGGCCGCCATGGCTACGGCCGCCTGCACTTCGAGCGACCGCAAGATCGTTCCATATACGAAGCGGCCCCAGGAAATCGTTCCTGGCGTGGCGAACTACTACTCAAGTACATTCCCCGAGGGCGACCGGTCGTACTCGGTCCTGGTGAAGACGCGAGAGGGCCGCCCCATTCACATCACGGGCAACGACGAAGATCCATTGCTGGGTGGAAAGACCACGTTGCGGGCGATGGCGGACGTGATGGGGTTGTATGATCCAGAGCGATTACGCTCCCCCACTCATGAAGGTCGGCCTTCGACTTGGGCCGAGGCAGAGCAAGCATTGGCTTCACTGCTGCAGCAAGCCAAGCGCGAGGGAAAGCCCGTGCTCTTGCTTTCTGGAGCCAGTGACAGCCCGACTCGCGCTGGTCTGCTCGCCGAGCTGCGAGCGCAGCTTCCAAGCCTGGAACACCTGATCTGGGAACCGGGAAGGTGTGACTCTGAGCAGGTCGCGGCCGAGGCAGCTTACGCCGTTCCCGTGCACACTCGGCTTCGCCTTGCTCAGGCCAAGGTCATCGTTGCATTGGGTTCGGACTTCCTCAATGGCGATGACCCTGCTGCAATTGCGGACTTCACCTCGCAGCGCAGACCGAACGAGCCTGTCAGCGACATGAGTCGGCTTTGGGTGTTCGAAGGGCCCCTGACCATCACCGGCGGGAATGCCGACCAGCGTTTCAATGTAAAGCCAAGCCGTCTTGCATCAGTGGCGTACGCTATCGCGGCCGAGCTGCATTCGAGGAAAGCACTCACGCTGCCCGCAGGTGTCGAACTCGTGCCAGTGCCCAAGGACTTTGCGCAGCAGCAAGGAATTCCAACCGAAGCTTGGGAAATGCTGCTGGTTGATCTAGAACGGGCTCGCGACAAGGCAGTGGTCATTGCCGGCGAGACGATGCCGGCTGACGCGCAGCTAGCGGCGCACCTGCTCAATACCATGCTGGGATCGCGGTGTGTGCAAACCACGCCCGCACAGCGTCGGGCCACGCTCGCGGATGTTGCACAGGCGGTCGCGCGGATGGATTCCGGTCAGTACCTCGGGGCGATCATTTGGGGCGTGAACCCATTGTATGCGTTTCCCGATGCAGACCGGATCAAAGCGGCGTTCGCCAAAGTGCCCAATCGGATCTGGATCGGGACCGTGCCGGACGAAACGGCCGAGCACTGCGCGTGGAACCTACCAGAGAACCACTGGCTCGAATCGTTCGGGGACCACGGTGGCCCCACACGCTTGACCCTTCAGCAACCTGCCATCGCACCTCTGTACGACACACGACAGGGCGAGGAGATCTTGTGTGCGGCCTTGAAAGCACTTCGGGTCGCGAACGTAACGGACTTCCAAACGCGCCTGCGTGACCGATGGCAAAAGGAGATTTACCCAGCCGACAGTCCTGTGCCATTCGAGCGGTTCATGAACTCGGTTTTGCACGACGGCCTCGTGCAACGCGAAGTAGCTGGACCCGATCAGCCGCGTTTTCAGGCCACCAAGCTTTTGGACTCGGCGCGACGCGCGTTCGAACCCAGTGTCGAGCAGGGCTTTGAATTGGTCGTGCATCCCAGCGCTCAGCTGTACGATGGTCGCTACGCCAACAACGGCTGGCTTCAGGAATTACCGGATCCCGTCACCAAGAATACATGGGGCAATCCCCTTACGCTCTCGATCGAAGACGCGAAGCAGCTAAAGCTCGAGAACGGAGATCTAGTCGAACTGGCCGTGGATCAGACCCGCGCCACTTTACCGGTTCTGATTCAACCGGGTCAGACCGCCGGCGTACTGTCGCTGGCGCTCGGATACGGCCGTGCCGCGGGGGCGGTTGCGCGTGGTGTTGGCAAAAACGCATTTCCGTTTCTGTCCCTGGATGGGAATACCGCGAACGTTCGCACCCACGCGACGCTCAAGAAGATCGGTAAGTCGGTACGTTTGCCGCTCACTCAGCGCCATCATCGACTGGACGGACGTGACATCGTGCGCTCGCTAACGTTGAGTGAGTTCGACGCAGCGGTCGCCAAACCGCGCAAGAAAGTCCAGCTAACGACGCTTTACGCGCAACAATCATTCCCCGATCACAAGTGGGGGATGGTGATCGATTTGGCGGCCTGTACGGGCTGCTCGGCGTGCGTCATCGCCTGCCAATCCGAGAACAACATCGCGACCGTCGGGGCAGAGCAGGTGGAACGAGGTCGCGAGATGCATTGGTTGCGTATCGACAGCTACTATGAGGGATCCGAGGCAAACCCGAGGGTCGTGCATCAGCCGATGCTTTGCCAACACTGCGACCATGCGCCGTGCGAGAACGTGTGCCCGGTAAATGCGACCAATCACAGCTCAGACGGTCTGAACCAAATGGTGTACAACCGCTGTGTTGGCACTCGTTACTGCGCCAACAACTGCCCTTACAAAGTCCGGCGCTTCAACTTCTTCGACTACACCTCGGAAGCAACGGAACCCGAGAACCTCAAGTACAATCCAGAGGTCACGGTGCGTCCGCGCGGCGTGATGGAAAAATGCACCTTTTGCGTGCAACGGATTGAAGACGCCCGCGT
>JBLNFG010000353.1:0-9358 GCA_050263495.1 Myxococcales bacterium
CCGATTCGTCCTGAGTCGACTCGACACGGGGTGCTGCTGGCGGTTCCGAAGTTGTCGGCGCTATCGACGCGGGATGGGGTGGTGGCGGCGGTGGCACGTCGTCCGCTCTGGCCTTCGCTGCCGCAATCAACGCCATAAGCTCCGCATCTTCATCGGAATCTTGAGCAGCATCCTCCGCAGCGGATGCGGCGCTTGACCCAGTCGGCAGTTCTGACGCCCAAGGAACGACTGGTGCCGGGCCTTGCAGGGGAGGTGGCGGAATCTCTTCCCTAGCTCCTGGGTTTGCAGTAACGGAATCCGTCAGGTTGCCATCCAGACTTGGTTCGGCTGCGAGGTCCGGCTCCCCTGGTGGGAGCGCCTGACTCTCGACGGAAGCTACACTTGGCTCAGTCGTATCTCCGAAGTCCCAATTGTCGTCTTCGTCTTGCATGGCCCCGACGGTGGTCGCGATCTTGCTGATTGGTGCCGAGCTTCCAAGAGACGCTTCGTTCTTCACGTCGCGTTCCGACTTCGGGGCGGCGTAACCGTTTAGGACCTTGTCAACTAAGGAGGCAAGCGCGCTCGCCCCATTGGCACTGGGAGGTTGAGACGGTTTGGCGGCAGTGCTCGGTGCGACGACTACCTGGACACCCTTCACCGCTGTGCCCAATTTCGTGCCCGCCCCATTGGTGTCCGGCGACGGTTCGGTAATTCCCCTAAACGGTGTCGAACCGCTCGCTGCAATTCGCGCCGCTGGCTTCCTTTCCGTTACCGAAGCCGCATCCGTCTCGCTCGCTGCAATTGCCGCCGCTGGCTTCCTCTCCGTTACCGAAGCCGTGTCCGTCTCGACCGCCGCGACGCGTCCTGGCGGTTCACATCCGATTGCCGTCGGCGCCCGGGTCTCGACCGTCGCGATGCGTGCCGGTGGATTACTTGCCGTTGCGGAGTCGGTCGCTGCAATTCGCGCCGCTGGCTTCCTTTCCGTTACCGAAGCCGTGTCCGTCTCGCCCGCTGCAATTCGCGCCGCTGGCTTCCTTTCCGTTACCGAAGCCGCATGCGCCTCTCCCGTCACGATGCGCGCTGGCGATTCACTTGCCATTCCAGACAGCGCACGGACCTCGCTCGCCGCCACCCGTGCCGGTGGTTCTTCTGCAATTGCCGACGGCGCCTGGGTCTCGATCGTCGGGACCTTCGCCGGGGGAGGGATCTGGGCGGTTGAGCGTGCTCCGAGCGGGGCTATCCCACTGGGCGTGCCGGAGAGGGGGGCAACCCCGCTAGAGGTACCGCCGAGTGGCGCAATTCCAAACGCTTGTAAGGATTGCGGTCTGGAACTGCGGAGGGGCTGTCCGCCCAAGTTCGCAATACTGAAACTGGGCAAACCGAAATTGGGCCGCATCTCGGTGGAGTTAGTGGGCTCCGCAGTGCACTCCTGAGTCTGTTTCCTCTCCATGGCATTCGCTCCGAGTCGTGGGTTGCCGTCAGAATCCAGCAGGTCCGTTGAACCAACTCGCAGCACTTGCTTCTTCTGAGCGAGTCCCACCCAGCAAGTGGTCCGGCTTCTTCCATGGGCAGGATACCATCATTTCATTGGCTTGCGTTCGCGCAGCCCTCCCCAGCTCGCCACTGACACGAGATACTCTGGTCGGCTCTGGAATCGCAGGACCGCGAAGGCTCAGTTTGACTGGAAGCTTATGACATAAGTGCACGACCGGAGCGCTCCACCTGTCGACGAACGACAAGCTCGAGCTGGCGGAATGAGGACGCACTGCGGCCAGAAATGCGAAAGCTAGCTGAAGCGATCCTCAACCTGCGGGCGCTCGACAGATGGGCAATTGGAGCTGCGGATGCTGAGGCTGCTGAGGCTCGAAGCCCGGCGGGAGGTACGCGCAGTCAGGCTCGGCTGCAAGAGGATCCCCATGGACAGCATAGGAACGAGCGCGGCTACCGCCACAGAGATTGCGATAGCTGCACGCACGACACTTGCCTTTGAGGCGATCCGCATCGCGCAGCTCCACGAATTGCGGGTGCTCGCGATACACGGACACTACGGAGTCGTGAGGGAAACGCCCGCAAGGAATCGGCAGAAAACCCGTAGGGAAGAGGTCGCCGCGATGACTCACGAACATCGTACCTTTACCGTCCGTAATGCCCAGCGGCGCTCGCGTAGACATCTTTGCTGCGGCGGCGCGTCCTTCATGCATCAAGAGAAAGCGTCGATAGTGCGGCGCCTCGGTCGTCTTGACCGGAAACGGTAGCTGATCGCTCAGTCTGGAGATTCGTTCGAACGTTACCTCGATCTCTTCTGCCGTAAGTCGTTGCTGCGCTTGGCCGCGCCCAACAGGTACGAGAAAGAATAGGCTCCAGAGCGTCACCTTGAAGCGTTCGAGCAATGCGGCTAAGGACGGCAGTTCTTGCACGTTATCCTTGAGCAGGGTCGTATTGATCTGGTTCCCAGAAGACGATGAAGGGCCCCCACGCGGCGTCGGCACGGCGAAGCGTGCGCATCGGTGAGGCTGGCGTACTCGTAATGTGCGCGGTTGGTTGGCTTGGCTCCATTGGGAGGCGAACAGGATCGCAATCGGAGTGCCGTGAGCAAATGGCTAGAACTGGCGAAGTCCTGCCCTCGTCGGTTGTGCGTTCCACAACGAGGCGGTTGTTGTTATCGCAACAGCTGGAACCGGCCTGTGGCTCCAAGACGTAGAGGCTAGGCACTGATCAGGCCATCAAACCGGGGGCGATCGCGGCCGAGTCTGCACCATGTTCGTACCATCTGCGGGACTCAACGTGACCGAACAAGCTCGTCTACCGCGGAGCGCTAACCAAGAACTTCAAGAGCGTGAAGCGGGTTCGGCGCGCTGGCGCATAACTCCAAACCGTAAAGATTCACCGTTGGCGAATAATTTCTTCTCAACTGGAGACACTGGGAACCTGGGCGGGTGCTGTTCCTGGGCGACAGTCAGCTCCACGCGCCACGCATTGAAGTAAAAATCCTCTGAAGAAAGTGCCGCCCTGTTGAGGGGAGCGTCGAAATTGCCTGCTACCATTGGGTGTGCGTCGGCGCCGGCCGTAACCGGCCGACAGCGTATCGCTCCACTTACTAAACTAGCGGCGGTCACTATGCGAGTCATTGCTGGATTGAGTCTTCTGATATCGGTTCTTGGGTCCATGACCACGGTTGGATGCGGCACGAGTGAAGGAGGTATTGGTCTCCAGAGCAACGGCGGCAAAGGCGGGGCAGGAAGCGGCGGTAACAGCTCCGCGCCGACCCCACCCAACCAAGGGGGAATTGCACCGATCACCATTGGCACCTCCGGCTATGATTGTACTGGCCCGAACCCACCGGCCTTCTGCGGCGGCCAAGCCAAACCAGGCTGCGGAGATGCGCTAAAAAATCAAGAGAATGAGGAGTGCGACGACGGCAACAGCATGGCCGGAGACGGCTGTTCTGGGACGTGCAAGATCGAGCCGTATCACACCTGCCCAACTGAGGGTGCGCCGTGCATTTCACAGGTCGAGTGTGGCAATGGCGTGGTCGAGCCCGGAGAAGCCTGTGACGACGCAAACCAGACCGCTGGCGATGGCTGCGCTGCCGCCTGTAATCTCGTCGAGAGCGGCTATAGCTGCCGCACTCCAGGCGTTCCTTGCATGCGCGTATACACGTGTGGTGACGGGATCGCTGACCCGAATGAAGGCTGCGATGATGGTAACGCCGAACCGGGGGACGGCTGCGACACCCGATGTCGAATCGAGCTCGGTTTCAAGTGCTCGGGCAGTCCGAGCAAGTGTTCGCCGACCACCTGCGGGGACAAGGTCACGGAAGGCGCGGAGAGTTGCGATGACGGCAACACGATTCCCTTCGATGGCTGCTCTGCCAGCTGCCAAGCGGAACCTGCATGCCCAAGCACCGGTGAGTGCACCTCCACGTGCGGCGATGGCATTCTCCTGGGCGCGAACGAAGAGTGCGACGATGGCAACTTGCGTGACCTGGACGGCTGCTCGAGCACCTGCAAGGTCGAAGCCGAGCAGGGCTTCGCTTGCAACAACGACGCCGATTGCCGCAACGTTGATGGCAAGTGCGTGCTCGACGTGCCCGTTATCTATCGTGACTTCAACTCCTCCAGCTCACCCGGCGGGCATCCAGACTTTCAGCCTAACGCCAACAGTGGGTTCTCGGTCGTAACGGGCCTGGTACAAGCCAAGTGGGACGCCGATCGAAAGCCCGCACTCACCACAGGCAAAGCCAAGTGTATTTCGGCTGACGGCAAGACCTCCGAAGCCTGTGACCCGTTGAGAGCATTCATCCATGGGGCGGATACATTCGCCAAGTGGTATCGCGATGGGGCCCCGAGTGGAGGACCCATTGCCTCCGTTCTCCGACTCTGGGAAAACGACAAAGGGGGCTTCGTGAATCGCTTCGGGGCGAATGGCGAACAATGGCGAGGCTACCCCACCAACGTCAAGATCGATGGGAAGAACTACCCGAACTGGTGCTCGAACACCGATTGCACCGATCCCAATTGCGCGACCCCGCCCGAAGGAACGGTGTGTCTCGACGATTGCATCCCGAATGGCGTTTCGAGCAAGGACGCCTGCTTCGCGGTGGTGGAGTACTTCGACGGCAGCCCGCTCTTTTATCCGATCGACCCGCCCAACAAGAAGGTCCTCGATGACACCCGCATGATCGCGGGGCTCGACAAATTCTACGGTTGGCAGTCCTACCCCAAGGAACCCGACATCGGACCAGCCCTCGGACTCAAGCCGTCCGGCGTCGAGTGCCCTGATAAATCCGGCGGCAATTGGTGTCACAACTTCGGTTTCACGTCGGAAATCAAGTACTGGTTCAAGTACGACCAGAACAGCACTGCGAAACTAGAGTTCACCGGCGATGACGACGTTTGGGTCTTCGTGAATGGGAATCTCGCGGTCGATCTCGGTGGATGGCACGAACCGATGGACGGTGACGTGACAATCAGTAAGGACACCGCGGCGAAGTTTGGGCTAGAGCACGGCAAGGTCTACGCGATTGGTGTCTTCCAAGCGGAGCGCCAAAGTGTTGGTTCCACCTTCCGTTTGACCCTCAGTGGCTTCAATGCAGCACCGAGTGAGTGCAAAGCCAAATGCGGAGACGGCAAGATTGCTCCAGGCGAGCAGTGTGATGACGGTGCCGACGGCAACACCGGCGCGTACGATCACTGCAGTCCAACTTGCACACTCGGGCCACGTTGTGGCGACGGAGAACCCCAGCCCGATGACGGCGAGCAATGCGATCTCGGCGTGCTGCACAACGACGGCGCCTACAATGGATGCGCCCCGAATTGCCAAGCTGGTCCGCATTGCGGCGATGCAGTGGTCCAGACCCAGGTCGAGAAGTGCGACGACGGTGTGAACTCCGGCGAATACGGCTCGTGCAACCCGGATTGCACCCTGGCACCCCACTGCGGCGACGGCATACCCCAGGCCGGCGAAGAGTGCGACGACGGCAACGCCGAAGACGGCGACGAGTGCAGTCGCGTGTGTCGCTTGAACGTCCTATTCTAGCGCGCGCGTCAGGCGCAAACGCCCCTCACCTCCGCTGGACGAATCCTTGTTCGCCAGCGGAGGTTTCGTATTCCATCCGTAAGAAGGTTTCATACTCCGTCCGTGAGCAGTGAGCGCCGCCGTTCGTGGGCGCCCCCGCGGAGCCCCGAGCCTATCGCGTGCTCGCTCCCTCACTTTCTGGTTTGGGCTTGTCCGTCGCGGACCAACGCCCAGAGTGCGATCGGAATCGACGCGATCACCAGGAGTGAGATCCAATCTACGCGACCCGCGCGAGCCCAGTCGAGTGCCCGCTGGCCGTGGCTGTGCAGCTGCTGTACGCACAGCAAAGCGAAGCACCACACAAACCATCGCGGTCTGTTCCAGAATCCCCACCCCAGGGCGAGATCGACGACGAAGAAGAGCGTGTGCCGCCACCACGGCGACTCTCCATGACGCAAACCGACCACTGCTGCGAGATGATAGAGGGAGGCTATCGCTGCGAAGCACGCCGCAATCTTCAACAACTTTCCCGTTACCGTTGCGTTCATGGGCCTCGTTTTCCTGGGCATCGCTCGACTTAACCGAGCGTAGCCCAGAAATGCGAAAGCACCTGAGCTTCGCCGGCAGATAGCGACCGACGCGCGGGTAAGCCAGCGAAGGCCCCGGCCCATGGTGAGTGACGCTTTATCACGTGTACAACCTACGCATGGATGCGACGGCGAAGTAAATCGGAGTCGCTCGACCTGTGCACGGCCGTTCCACGTCGCTCGAACGACAGATTCGTGACTTCATCGCGGAGATTGGGTTGCAGCGAGCGCGAGCGATCTTCGCGGAGGTGGAGGCGGCGTTTTGGGAGCGGTAGGTGTCGAGGCGAAAGCTGCTGTTAAGCTTCTAGGCCGTTATGTCTGTCCGGCGCGATCACGGCGGCGCGCGTTAGGGCGGCATTTTCCTGACGCAACTACGCGGGGTCGCGCGCTATGCCGGTTTCGAGACACCTACGCGGGATCGCACCATGCGGCGCAGCGAAAGCCGCTAGCCAAATCAAGACCGTTTATGCCTGTCCGGGGCAGCCACGGCGGGTCGCATATGGCGACATTTTCCTGTCGGAGTTCTGGGGCATCCCCTCATTGGGATTGCACAAGAAGGACGGAAGAGCGACCTACCCGCGAAACAGTTGCGCCATTTTCTCGCTAGAGATTGAGGGAATTTCTCAGGGCGGAGCTACGCCTGGCCGCGCTATTACGGCTCGACGCAATTACAGCGAGTCACACCACTGAATCCGTGTTAACCTCCGTCGCGATGTTTTTCCGAGATTGGTGGCGGATCGAAACGGACTTTGGATCCGTAATGCTCGAACTGGATGGAGCCGACGGAGCAGGCGGAACTGACAGAGCAGGCGCTGAGAGTACAGGCGCGAGTGATCGCTCCGAGACGGAAAGGCTGCTCAACGTCCTGACTTACGGCATTGAATGTCGTAATCCGCGCATCAGCGTCGCGATTCTTGAAGTCTACGCGCGACGCCACTCCATCGACTTTACCCCCGGTACCAGCCTAGACAGTGTTCCTCCCGGGGCGATGGATCACCTCCGTCCAACGCTGATCGACTTCCTCAAGACCGAAGTCGGAGCCGGCGCGATTCGCCTCCGCGAAGCGCGAGTCCCGACGCGCAAGCGCGAGCGCACGATCAAGTTCGCCTTCGCGCCCCAGCCGACGACGCGTGAAGAACTCACCTTCATTGGCGTGGAAGTCAAAGATCAAGATGACGTACCGGTAGCTGGCACTCGCGTGCGCTTCGAGCTTCCGGATGGTGACATCAAGGTAGCGACGACCAACAGTGAAGGGATCGCGAGGATTGACGGCCTAGCGCTCCCCGGCAACGCGAAGATTTCGCTCCTCGACTTCAACGAGCCCGGCAATGCGGAGCCCGTCGAGCAAGACGAGGTAGTCGAGCCTCCCCCAGCTCCACCACTCGAGCCCGAGGAGCAGCCCGAGCCGAAGGAATTCACGGTCAAGATCGTGGATGAGACGGGCAAGGGCGTTGCAGGCATTCCTATGGTCTTTAGCGGCGCGGGAACGAGCGAAACCGTGCCGACGGATGCGTCGGGTATAGCAAAGTGGAAGGCCGCGGCGGACAGCGTCGAGGTGACGTTTGAAAGCGCCGAGTCCGTCAATCAGGCGATGAAGGCGGTCTGGCAAAGTCGAGCAGCGACGCCTTTGGACGCCTACTTTGCGGAAGGAAGCGACGTCGTCGCGGTTACGTCGCGTGCCTCAGCCGTGGAAGCCCTGGGCGGCGATCTCTTCAATTCACTCTCCGTCGCCGCAGCCCAGCCGAAGACGCTCAGTATCCGCCCCGCGAAGAAGCGCGCCGCGCTGATCGAGATGCACGACACCCTGTTCCGAACGGGTTCGGCAGTGGTCAATCCCGAGGGCGAAGCCCCGTCGACAGCAGTGGGCGAACACGAATCGATTACGACCGTGGGACTCATCGCGACGATTCTCCGTTACAACGAGGAACACGAAGGCAAGAAGCTATTCATCGCGGGGCACGCCGATCGCGCCGGCGACGACGCTGGCAACGTGAAGTTAAGTGAGCATCGCGCCAAGGCGGTGTTGGCGTTGGTAGAGGGCAAGAAGGACAACTACGTCGCTGCTTGCGGCGCGAAGCATTCCGAAGTCGACGTGACGCAGTTATTCGATTGGGTGAATCGTCAGTTTGGTTTCACCTGCAAGCCCACGGTGATGGACCGCGCGCCGAGCGACGAGAATTACGTCAAGTTCCGCAAGTCCTTCAATCTCTGGGTGAAGAATGGCCCCGCGGAAGGCGAAAAAGAACCGCGCGGTACCGAGATTGGTCAGTATGGCCGTCTACAGCCGGACATCTGGGGCGCGATGTTCGATCTGTACGAATACAATGTTCGCGACGAACTCGGCGAGAACACCGACGGAGTCGCGACGCTACGGCAAGGGCTCACGTGGGTCGACGGCGGCAAGAAGACGGTAGGATTCGGCGAGAAACATCCGACGACGGAAAATGCCGTCGACGGCATGAGAAGTCAGGCGGACAGACGCGTCGAAGTATTGATGTTTGACGACGGGGAAGAGCCGGATTTGGCAACGACGAATGGCGAAGATATTTACGATGGAGTGACGTTTGAGAGGACGCGAATTGAACCGCTGAGAAGCGCGAGGAAGGTTGATTGCTTTATTCGGTGTTTCGGTTATGACGACGAGCCTGTATCGGAAGGTACCGTCTATGATGTCCATATCCGTGGGGTCATTCGCCAGGTTACTGCTGGTAAGGGAGGTGTCGCATCGATTCGATTAGGCCCGTCGACGAACGAATGTGACCTTATTGAATGGGAGGCGCCCGCTGTCGGGGGCAACGGTTCGCTCAAGGTGACGCGCGCAGGCATCAAGCTGGTGGAGCTATCCGAGGACGACGCAGAGCGACGTCTACTGAATCTGGGATATACGCAGGAGCAGCTTGACGAGCGCGTGGCGGCATTCCAGAGGGACTGGGGGCAAAAGGAAACGGGTACGCCCGGGGATATTCTTCCTCACGTGAAGCGCTGGCACGACGAGGGCCAGCGCCCAGACTACCTCCTGGCATCCGACGCCACTCCGGTCATGGCTTCGGTAGCGTCCGGACGGGGTGGAAGCGCCGCGGGGGCCGTGGCGGCAGGACAAATGCTCCCCGGTGTCAGGAAGGGGGCATCTCCGAGTCCAAAGATCCTGGTGAAGCGCTACGTTGACGAAGACGGGGTATCGGCTCCCGCTAAGGTGACCAAAAACTCGGATCGAGATATGTGGTACCTTGAGATCTATCGTGGCCAACATACCGCGATCACGATCGAAAATGGCG
>JBLNFG010000354.1:0-3818 GCA_050263495.1 Myxococcales bacterium
ACGCCGAAGACGTCGATGGAGTCGTCGTCGTCGATGGAGATGTCGACGTCGTCGATGCCGTCGGTGCCGATGTCGTTGATGCCGATGCCGTCGATGCCGATGTCGTCGATGTCGTCGATGCTGACTCTGACGTCGGTAACGGGTGATTCCGCACCTCTCCGAGATCGAGCTTCTCGAGCCCTCGCGGGGGATCTGGCATCGACGCGACCTCGACATGCAGGACGCGCTTGAGTTCAGACTCATCGACGGGTGGTTCGATGGTCACGCTCATCCCCCCGTCAGGCGCGGCGGTCAGCGCATTACAATCGGAGAGCGCGACCTTTGGGGACGGCGTCTCAAACTGCTGAGACCACGTCTGGGTGAGGCGCGCCCCGTCGACGGCAGTTAGATCCTGCGCGATCCGTACGTGGTACTCGGTCGCACGCGGAAACTCGTGGTTCAAAGGTTCGAACACGACCCCGTGAGTGCCGACCCACGACCATGTACCCGCAAGGGCCGGCTCAATCGAGAAACCAAGAGGCCCCTCGTCGACGCCTTCCAACGGACGGATCGGTCGATCGAACACAATCGCAATCTGGGTCGGACGCTCCACTAGCCCCTGGGGGGTTGCTAGTAAGATCCCAAGCGGCCCATTTCGAGGCGTTCCCGCGACGGGCCAATCAAAAACAAAACCAGCGCCCACTTCTGTGGCAGTGGGCGGCTGCCTTGGAACAACCTGGTTGCTACAGCTCGCTGTCGACGAGAGAAGGGCCGCTCCTATGAGACGCGCAAGCCAATCTCCTCGAATGCTTTTTTGCAGCGAGCTGAGGCGTCTCGGATGATTTGCGGGTGACCGCATTGAGCGCGACAATGGCCCGTCCGCACAGTGAAAGGAGTGGGCAAGCGGAGAGTGTGATACGGTCCGGAACATCAATCAGTGGCCTCCGCTTGCCGGAGTGGCAACGCTGGGCAACCTTGCGCTGAACCAAATCCTCGCCGCACGGGCCAGCATCCATGCCATTGCGTCGCGTGCCGGCCATTCGAGGCCCGCCGCACCGCAGCACCAAAACCCTGCACGCGCCGCGTGCACGGGTCGGTTTGGCTCGGAGTGTTCAAGCGAGGGTATAACAAAGCGTCCGGTAACAACGAACGGGACTTGGAGTCAATGCACCAGTTCGGCTTCAACTGCGCTCGGTTGCTGATGGACCACACAAGATATCCGATACGGCGAGCTCCGTCGACGTTTCTCTCGGGGCGGCTTGTGCTAGAGCGCCACCCAACCCCGAAATGACAGAGCAGCTATTCTCACCTTCCGATTCAAAGAGCGCCGATTGGGCGGATCCGACGGTGGCCCAGAGTGAGCTTTACGCGGTGCACCTCGGCATCAACCTACAACGGGCCCCGGCTGGACCGGTGACTCTAGGTCAGTGAGTGAGACGTGAGTCGGAAGCGCCGCAACGTTCGAGTCGACGATCCCTCTCGATGGATCTTCAATCGTATGGCTGACGTGTATGACGCGCGCCCTGCTTACCCAGCCCCGTTGATCGATACCGTGGTTGAATTGGCAGCGCCGCTTGGCAGGCGTGTGCTCGATCTCGGTGCCGGAATTGGTCACCTCGCGCTGCCGTTGGCTGAACGCGGCCTGGATGTCGTGGCGATCGAACCAGCACAAGCAATGCTAGAACGGCTTCGGGAGCAAGCTCGCACGAGTGGTATTGGTTTACGAGCCATTCACGCAACGGCTGAACAGCTTCCCTTCGACGGACCCAACTTCGATCTCGCAATCATCGCCGATGCGATGCATTTCCTCGACGCAGAGCTTGTGGCAGCCGAACTGCGCCGTGTGTTGGTGCCGCGCGGGGTTCTCGCCATCGTTAGCTGTGAACCAACAATGACTCCGTTCATGCAGAGTGTTTGGGAGCTGATTCACGCGACGTCCGACCGAAGGACGCGCAATGTGGAACAGGCCATTTTACGTCTTGCCGTGCGCGCGAACGTTCGGCTTTCGATAAGCCGCCGATTCCAAGACGAAACCGAGGTGGACCTCCCCACGCTCGAACGGATCTTACGTTCGGTGTCGTTTGTTGGACCTGCATTTGGCGCTGAACGCATGGCAACCTTATGCGCCGGGCTGCGCGACATAAGCCACGCACCAGCCTGGGCGCGTACTTTCACCTTGCGTGCTGGTCACAAACGCCGCGATACCACTTACACTAGCCCACCCGTTAGCGGTCACACCAACGGCCACGACTCGTGTTAGCGTGAGCCATGCTCACCTCGACGAAAGCCAGCCGAATGCGCTTCCTATCCGCGCTCGTGGCGTGTGTCGCTCTACTCGCTGGCGTTCGAACTGCACAAGCTGCCCCAGAATTCTCCCAATGGAAGGCCTTCACCATCGGTGTGGAAGATTTCACGGGCTACGAGTCACGCAGCGTTGACTATAACGACGCGGGCGGCGAACACATTGAACAGACCCGCAGTCGCTTGGCTCTAGCGCTAACGGGAGGCAGCACGAAGCTGGGCGTTCACTACTTCGTCATTCCCCATCTTTCCGTCGGAGCCTTCGTTGGGTTCGAGAGTTCACCTGCCAGTACCACGACGCACCTGCCAGGCGAATCGCAAACCAATCGATTACCAACCGGGAGCAGAGCACTCATCGCGCCGAGGGTTGGGTATGCGTTGATGTTCAGGCCCAGCATCGGAGTGTGGTTTCGCGCGGGCATTGGGTACGAACGGACCAAATATCGAATCGATGAGGTGAGCTCTGGGCGCGACTCTTTCGGTCTGTTTTCAGGAGATATTCTGCTTCTTTGGAGCCCGGTGCCCTGTTTTGCGCTCAGCCTCGGGCCCACTGCTGACCTCTCATTTACGGGTAGCCACAACGAACGCGACGCAGAGCGACGCAGCTGGTCGAATAGCGCAAGCATGCAGCGGCTGGCGATGATGGTCGGTCTGCACGGCTATTTCTGAGTGTGTGGCCCCCTGCATCACCAGCATCGCGAGATGGCAACGGCCTCTGCTGCTGATCGGATTGAGCGGTCTACACGCCTAAACAGTACGACCGGCAGGTCAATCCATGCAGGAGAATGGCTCCGCTCGGCAATCGTGCTAGTTCGGCCAGACCCGTGCAGAATCCGTACGACGTCCTTGGCGTGTCGCGCGATGCCGACGCGACCGAAATCCGGTCCGCGTTTCGACGACTCGCCGCCCAGCACCATCCCGACAAGAATCCAGGCGATCCTACGGCTCAGCAGCGTTTCGCGGATCTCAACTCCGCCTACCAAATCTTGAGCGATCCCCAGAAACGCGCTGCCTACGATCGCTTCGGCGGAGCGGCATTTCGTCCAGGCGGGTTCGGCGCGAGCGGCGCAAGCGTTCCAGGGTTCGATTTCTCCAACTTGAATCTTGGCGACTTCGTACACCTCGACAATGTGTTCGGCGATCTGTTGGGTGCGATGGGCGTGCGATTGTCCAAGAGTGGCGACATCCGACAGCGGGTGACCCTCAGCTTCGAGGAAGCGGCACGGGGCTGCGAACGCGAGGTCGAGTACGTGGTTCAGGAGCTCTGCCCGCGCTGCTCGGGCTCCGGAGGTGAACCTGGTTCGCAGACCTCCATCTGCGGCAGCTGCGAGGGTCGCGGTCGGATCCGCGCCACGCCCTTGCCCATCGAACGTACGTGTCCGCAGTGTCATGGCTCTGGCAAGCGCTCCACTCGCGACTGCACGACGTGTCGTGGGGCTGGGCTGCTGGGCGTCAAGCGGACGCGGAGCATCCAGATCCCCGGAGGCATCGAGTCGGGTACCACGCGTCAGGTGCGCGGTGCGGGCAACCGCCCCTCC
>JBLNFG010000355.1:0-2785 GCA_050263495.1 Myxococcales bacterium
ACGGCTCGGCATTCACCAAGCGACCAAGGGGAGTGTTATCCCACAAACGAGTTGGCTCGATCGCAGCCCGCGCGGCGCGAGGCACCTCGACTGGTGCGCTTCGGCGCGCATTTGGGCCGAAGTCTCGTGCCAGCGCGAGCACGAGCACCGGAGTCTCAGCAGCCGAATACTCGCAGGTTTCCGTATTCGCGGGTGCAAGAACCAAAGCAATTGCCAACACCAACATGCGCAGGCCATGCAGGAGCAAATGCTGGTTTGCGGGCATCTGCCCAGACTAACCACGCCCCACCGCGACGCAAGACCCCGCTAAAGATACCGCGAACGGCGGCGCAATAGGTCGTGCCAAACGCCTGCGCCCAGACCACCCGCCAGTGCCGTCGCTATCAACCCCAAGATCTTGGACAGCAATGGCCCATACCAAAACTCAGGCTGTCGCCAAACGCGCTCGGCAACCTGCGCCCGCGCGGTAAATTTCGAATTTTCCCAGCCTAGCGGCAACGTACCACTCTCGATCGGAATGCTGAGCACACTCGGCGTACCCTCGGCAGTCGTGCGCCGCCCGATCGGCACTTGGCCTTCGAGTTCAGCCTGTGCCACTGCGGACATACGGAGATGCGCGTCAGCGTAGAGAGTCGACGCAATCTCGATTGCGTCGACGTTGAGCAGTGCGGCAAGTACCAGGGCGACGGAGAATGCCGCCCAGCGCGTGCGCCGCCGATAGAAGCCAGAACACCGTGCCATTGCACTGTCGAACCAGCACTCGATGCGTTCGCGCGCTTGCTCGAGATCAGCGGCATCTTTGGTCAACGTGCGCAGGGCTTGGCCAATCTCTCCGTTGAGCCCCTCCAACTTCGAGCGAAAGGTCGCAGCATCGAGCTCGAGCAGGTCCAGCATCACGCAGGCGAAACTTCGCGCCGTCAAATACGACGGTAGCCGACCAGATTTGGACTGAGATCGAATCAGACCATGTTGGTAGAACCGATGCTTGAGCTCCGGGCCGAGCATGCGCTCGACAAATGCCGCTAACAACTTGCCGCGTTGAGCACGCGCGGATTCTAGAAAATCGACGGCCGCGGCGCAGGCGAAGCTGAACCCGGCAAAGCCGAATACGAAGCCAAGTACGACCTCTAGAACAACGGATCCGAACAAGGTACTAGCCCCTTCTGCTGCGAAGCTGCAGCAAGCTTGCCTGCTCTGAGCCCGCCGTCCAAGCGCCCCGTAATAAACCGACTCGAGCGGCGTGCCCGGCAAGCATTGCCGTTCTCAAGCGGCCCACAGGCCGCCAGCTTGTTCGATGCGGTCTCTGTCGCTAGAGTCGGCGCCATTATGACATCTCCCAAAGGCCCGCCCATGGATGTTGCGTCGGTTCTGGCACGCGTACCACGTCCAAAGCGCGCCGTCGTTACCGCAGGGATGCCGTACGCCAACGGCCCGCTGCACCTCGGACACCTCGCGGGCGCGCATCTGCCCGCGGATATTTACGCGCGTTTCCTCGGTATGGTGATCGGCCGCGAAAACGTTCTGTTCGTTTGCGGGACGGACGAGCACGGTTCTACCAGCGAGGTCGCTGCGCTCAATGCCGGCGTGCCTACTCGTCAGTTTGTCGACGAGATCCACGATCGGCAGCAAGCGACGCTGAATCGGTACTCGATTGGTCTCGACATATTCACTGGCACCTCGCGCCCCGAATGCTTCCCTGTGCACTGCCAAGTCTCACAGGAGATGCTCCTGCGTCTGCAAGGCAACGGCCTCCTGTCGAAGCGGACGACGCGACAATGGTACGATCCCAAGGCGAACCGATTTCTGCCCGACCGTTTCGTGCGTGGGCGATGTCCGAACCCCAAGTGCGGGTACGAAAACGCCTATAGCGATGAGTGCGATCAATGTGGTCACCAACACGAGCCCACGGAACTGATTTCGCCCCGCAGCGCGATTAGCGACGCCACACCAGAGATGCGCGATACCGTGCATTGGTGGCTGAATATGTGGGAGGTATCCGAACCCCTGCGGATTTGGATTCAAGGTAAGCAAAAGACGTGGCGCCCCGCGGTTCTCGCCGACGTACTCGAGAAGGTACTGCCTTCGCTGCGCTTCTCGAACGAGCAAGAGGACGCGTACAAAGCGCACAAGCAGGATCTACCGAAGCACAAGAGCAAGTACGCGCCAGGCAAGCAAGTTGTCCTGCAATTTGCTGATAAGAACGACTTGGCGCAGGCGCGAGAGCAGCTGCTCGGTTGGGGAATTGCGAGCACGCTAGCCGATGACTGGGCGCATCGCTCGATCACCCGCGATATTGCATGGGGGATACCGCTCCCGAACGTTGACCCCGAGCTTGCAGGGAAGACGCTGTATGTGTGGCCAGACTCGTTGATTGCCCCCATCTCGTTCTCGCAAGTGGCTCTGACGAAAAAGGGGCTCGATCCCGAGACCTACCGGGACTACTGGTGCGATCCGGAAGCCCGCGTCGTGCAGTTCTTAGGGCAAGACAACGTGTTCTTCTATGTCTTGATGCAAGGCGCAATGTGGATCGGATCACAGGCAGACGTGACGCGTTTGCCCATCCCAGGCGAGCTGCAGCTTACTGACATCGTGGGCTCGTGTCACCTAATGGTGAACGGCGAGAAGATGAGCAAATCCCGAGGCAACTTCTTCACGGGCGATCAGCTGATCGATGAGAAGGGCTACGCCGCTGATCAGATTCGCTACTACTTGGCCCTGCTAGGCCTCTCAGAAAAGCCTTCGGATTTCGACTTTGCCAAGCTCGACGATCGCAATCGCTTCCTCG
>JBLNFG010000356.1:0-2956 GCA_050263495.1 Myxococcales bacterium
TCCTCAGGCGAGCGTAGGGAACTAGCGCGAGTTCGAAACCGCACTCGGACCATCCCACACCGGGAGCTCGAACCACGATGGGTGCTCGGGATCATGAAACACCTCTTGATGCGCGCTTCGCAACACCGTGGCACTGCCAAGCGGCTCGCCGCTGCCCGGGTTACGGCTGAACCGTGGGTGCGCACCACTCGAGATCTGTAGACGGATTCGATGGCCCTTGAGAAAGCAACACGCCGTTGGACTAAGCCCAATCTGGAGCTGCATCGTACCATCCGCCGCGCGTTGGAAACGGCCAGGCTTCAGTCGCACAATGCCGTCGCAAAGATTGACCGAACGTCCCTTGGCGTCCACGTCGCACAACCGGGCGAAGAAGTCCGTATGCTCGAGGCTTGAGCGAACGAACAGGTTTACGGACACCGTCCCCGCGACGTGCAAATCAAAATCCAAGGGTTGCGAGGTGTATACCAAGACGTCCGCGCGCGATTCTTGGCTACGGTTGTCGCGAGCTCCACCGTGACGTCCCAGGACCGCTCCGCCCAACGAAGGCGTCGGGTGCGCCGGATCATAGTCGTACTCGTCCGGTACAGACGTTACAGCCGGCGATGAAGCAAGCGCGCGGCCAGGATGCAGATACCAACGCGTAGGTTGGGCGCGGGGAGGCCAGTCCTCGAGTTCGAACCACTGCTTCGAACCAAGCTCGAACAGCCGCACCGGCAGAGCTTCGGTGTTGGCGTTGGTAGAGACTTCGGCACTCGACGTTGTATTGCGTAGGTGTCGATCGAACCAAGCCAGTGACTCACGCAGTCCAGTGAATAACGACCCCGAATCGGTGTGCATCCAAGGACCAATGATGATGCGTGGAGCCTTCCCCTCCGCACGGAGTGACCGAAAGTCTGCCAAGACGCGTTCAATGTACAGATCGTACCAACCGCCGACGAGGTTTACGTGGGCGGTGACCTCGCTCATGCGGTGGCTGAAATCGCTCGCTCGCCAATACGGATCGTCGGGCTCCGTATGCGTTAGCCAATCTTGATAGAATCCGAAACGGCGCTCGCCGCGCAAAGCGTCGGCTTCACTCAGCGGCAAATGGAGAAAGGACGGCGCAAGCTCTTTTCGGTCCCGCATTCGTGCCCAGAGTGTGCGCCAAACGGGTTGCCCCTCTCCCGCGAGTACACGGATCCAACTGAGGGTAAAATCTAACGCAAACGATTCACCTGGGTAGATCGACTCGCGACGATTCGAGGTCGCGATCTGGATCCCCAAGGCTTTCAGGAACCCTGGCGCGTTCGCGGCAACCGCCCATTGGGCATAGCCAAGGTAGCTCGGCCCAAACATGGCCACTTTGCCACCAAACCAGTCCTGGGTAGCAATCCACTCGAGGGTGGCACGACCGTCCCGCTCATCATCGAGAAAGGCGCGAAATTCTCCGCCCGAGCCGAAGGTGCCGCGCGAACTCTGAACGATGACCTGGTATCCCCGCTCGGCAAATATCTCCGCAAAGGCGTCGAAGGAGCGCCGGCCGTAGGGCGTTCGCATGAGAACCAGAGGCAGTCCACTACTCTCGTTGCGCGGGAAATGGCGGTCCGCCAAGAGTCGTGTGCCGTCCGGCATGGGCACCGCAAGGTCGCGCTCCACACCGAGTTCGTGTGTGTGTGCCTTGGGAAGTGCCGCCGAGTGTGCGAGGATTCTACTGAGAAGACTCATTTTCGACTTCCATTGGGTGGGTGCCAAACTTCGGGAGCCAGTTTCATAGCATAAAGCGTCAACACGCCCCTGTAGGGCCAACCTCAACGACCTTTCATGGTCCATTTAACGAACACCGCAGCGAGTCACGCGACGAACACCGCAGCGAGTCACGCGACGAACACCGCGGCGAGTCACGCGACGATCACTGCTCAGGAGAGGCGAGACTGGGACGTGAGGGGCGAGAGGTCGCGCTCATGCGCGGCAGTTGGAAGAGCGCATGCGATTGCCTCGGAACTGCAGCTTCGACATCTGTTCCCAAGACTGGGAATACCAGCGCCGCGCGAACTTCGACTCAACTGTGGGGCCATGGGTCAGCTACGACTTGCAGTCGCGGATTTTTGGATTTTCGGCTGCGCGGAGTATCTGCCCTCAGTTTGGCTAATTGCGTACTATTCTGGCTAGAAAGCGCAGCTCTGGCAGCGTTTCTGGATCAACAATGTTGAAGTGAAAGATTGCACTGAGCTCGTAAGTTCGAGTTTCGAAGAATCTGTCAAAAAAATCTACGCAAAATCAGACATACGGACTTTGCTCAGCCCGCGCGTTTTGGAGTCGTTTTCCTGGGAATTGTGTGTTGATTACCGGCGGTCAACGGCTGGTATCGCGCGTTCGATTCGCTTTACGGTGAACAATTCCGGACGCGCCTCGGAGCGGGCGGAGCCCCTTTAATCGAGGCCCCGTCAAGCTGACGTCGCGTGGCAGTAAGACTTCCTCGATGTTACCAGTCGAGTCAACTGGTTTCTCACGAACATCGGAGGTTACGTGTCCGCTAGATTACGATCCATCGCGCTCATTGGTTCCATCTTTACCGTGCTCGCCTGTGGCAACACCGAGACCAGCAACCCTGGCGGAGAGGCAGCAATAGGAGGCGCACCGAACAGCAACGGCGGCTCGTCGGACCGATCTAGCTCCAGCAAACCGAAGGACAGCTCGAGCTCAGCCAAAGCCACCGGAGGTGCTTCGCAGTCTAACAGCCGAACCGGCACGGGCGGAAAAAGCTCCACCTCCGGTGCGAATAAGGGTGGCGCGTCGAGTGACTCTGGCGGCGATACGTCGGTGGAGTCAACCGACGGGGGAAATAGCACCGGTGGCAGAAAGTCTTCTGTCTCCGTGGGGGGCTCGTCACCGAAGACAGCGAACGGCGGCGCAGACTCCGGGAACGGTGGTAGTTCGTCTAGTCGTAACTCGTCCGTGGGCGGCAAAACATCGAACT
>JBLNFG010000357.1:0-4431 GCA_050263495.1 Myxococcales bacterium
GACGTACCCTAGGTTGCCCACCCTTGGCGGGCACGGACCAGCCGTGAAATCCGAGAACCCGGCGCACTGGGTCAGCGAAAGTACCGATCCGTCGTAACCCGCGACCAGATCTACCAGCTCGTCGTGCGCCAAGAGCACGCGCGCTCCCGAGTTCCCCAACATGTAGCGCAGTCGCTCTGAAGGGTACATGGGATCCAGCGGTACATAACCGCAGCCGAGCTTGGTGGCCGCCAGTACCGCCACCACCATCTCCAACGAACGATTTGCGAGCAGTCCAAGCGGACCTTCTCCCAATCCTCTTTCCATCAGCGACCGCGCGAGTGCGTCTGAAAACTCATCGAGTTGACGGTAAGTGAGCGTCTCGTTTCCGTGTTCAACGGCGACACGGTCAGCGTGCCGGAGAGCGACATCGCGAAATACGTCAACAAAAGCAGGTACGGAACCGCCGACTCTTCCCGCGGAGCAAACGATGGACATCGAGATGAGTATAGTTTCGATGGTGGCAGTTACACCACGCGATTCTCTCAAAATTTTTCCTTCGCCTCCGGCTGACCACGCCTGATCGCGGAGCGTCATCTGAGCCGATGCTGATGCCAAGCGCTCGCCGCAAATGCTCCCAGCGTGCAGTGTTGCCCGATTTGCCGTCGCCGCGCAAGCCGTCAACCGTTGAATCTAGAGCCACTCGAAACCGTTCGTGCCTCATTTCGAATGGATCACTTTTCTTGGTGCAGTCTTCGCTGCCGTCCAGCGCGAGTCTTCTTGCCGCCGTATGCGTGGCCGATGATTCAGCCGCCGTATGAACTGATTCTGTCTCAATCGGATTGAGAGTCAGACGGCGGCAGCTGCCCTTGAGCATTGGGCGGGAGTACCCACCATCATCCGACATAACACCGCGCTAACTCTGAACGTTGGTTAGACACGCACAGACCGATAGCCACTGACAGAGCGGGGGTGCGGGAACAAGCAGCAGTGGTCCACGTCACAGCCGTTAGCCGGCACGCGCCCAAGCCACTGGACGTTTCCGTCAGTTTGCGTCGGAGACAGCGCCTGCCTGCATTGCCCCGGAAAGGACGCGCGGCTGCGCTAGACCAACCCGCGGCGCGCTATCCGCCGAAAAGCGTTGGTTCGCGCCGCAATCGCGAGCTGCCGGACCACTACCACCGTGGGCATGCATTGTTCGTCGAGGAATGCCCGGTCTAGAAGGTTGGGGTCTAGCGCAACGGGACTCCGCACAAGGGCACTCCGAAGAGCGGGATTGTATTGAATTCGATCTGTCCTGTGGACTAGCGGCTACGGCGGATCGCCGCCCCTGTGGCATCCCCTCGCCTCGTGCGCTCTCCTCTCGAGCGACGAGGCCCAGTCGCCGCGATGCCGCCCTACCGGAAGAGCTTCTCGATCACCGTCGCTGAGCGAACGACAACCCCTCTTCTCATAGACTCCGGGTGCTAGCCCGCAACTAGGGCGTCTTGGTGGAGGCTCAGGACCGCAATGGCTCGTCCGAGGCGTCCCCAGAAAGGCATTTCGGCTTGGCATCAACCATCACCGCGTCTACGGTGTCCGTAGGTCGCAACTGAACCGCGGCTGTTCATGATCGTAACGAGGCACAAGATGTCCACCACGATTAGCCCCTACGTAAACTTCGATGGGAACTGTGTAGAAGCCGTCCAATTCTGGGCGGATGCAATCGGCGCGCAAACACAGATGATGAGGATGGGCGAGAGCCCCATGCCAGTCGCGGAAAGTGCCAAGAATCGGGTCATGCACGCGGCAGTCAGAAAGGGCGGGCTCCTTTTGCTCGCTTCGGATTGCATACCTGGCCAACCGTTGGTCCGCGGCAATTCCGTGTCACTGTGTCTGAACTTCACCGACCAGGAAGAGCAGGACCAAGTCTGGAACAAGCTGAGCGTGGGTGGGTAAGTCACCATGCCGCTTTCGGACCAGTTCTTCGGCAGATTCGGCATGCTCACGGACAAGTTTGGCATCCAATGGATGCTGAACTTGGAGAAAGCGTGACTAGCTACGCTGAATGCTGAACCGGGAGAAAGCGTGACTCCTTCGCGAACCATGGGTTCGCTGAGTGCGCGTCATCGTGCGGCCGTGCTCGAAGCAAATCACTAAGCCTCCGCTCGTTTCCCAGAGTGGAAACGATAGGCGAAGACCCTTGGGCACGCGCCCACCGCACCCCCACCACACAGTCGAGGTTACCGAGATCTTTGGCTTCGTCTAGACTCGCGCGCGATGTTCGCCGCTGTGAATGAGCCAGTCGGCAAATACCGATACCTACTCGAGCTCGGTCAGGGCGGAACGGTGAAATCGAGACCTCTCATCTCCCACAGAGCGAGAGCGCGGGAGCAATCTTGCCGTGTAGCTCAGGGTTGTGGTTCTTGAAATATGGCAGGTACCCCTGATAGCCGAGCAATACACCTAGACTGGCAGTGATCGTCACCATTGCCACAGCGACGAAAACGCGAAATTGCCGATACAGTCGAGAGCTAGTGGGGACGCCGAACCAGGCGAATATCCCCAAGATTGATAGGAACAAGATCGCGTTGGTGAAGTCACTAAGGTAGCGCATCGTGGCGAAGTAGATCGTAGTGGGGATGTACGCCGGTCCGACCACTGCGAAGATCATGCTGAGCACGAACCAAACATAGGCTCGGCGGTGTCGGCTCTCATCGGCAAAGGGTGACATCGCATTGCAGAACAATCCCCTTCCGATCCGACGCCATGCGCGCACGATTGCGACTGGCGCGGCATAAGCAAGTGGGACCACGTACAAGAGCCCAATCACCGGCTCCCAAAGCAGGTAGCCCGGGGGCATCCCGAACCGGTTCGTGATCGGGCCAACCCCATTCTTTAGGGTCGCAAAGATGTACGGGAAGTTGCACTCCAAAGCGGGCTCCCGGAACAGGTACGAGTCCACATTGGGCAAGATGTAACGCGTGTCCGCGCGAAAAGGGAACGCTGACAGCTGGTAACGCACACCAAACTCGAACCACTCATCGAATCGAACTTTGTTGTAGTAGAGCAAAGCAAAGATGGTCAGCGCAATCGGAGTACTAACCGAGAACCCGTCGCGAACAAAACGAGTCCAGCGCGTGGACTCCGTTACGGAAGTGCAGATACTCGTGATGAGAATGATGGGGGCGATGGCCAGGCTGACGGAAATTCGACACCCAATCGCCATGGACCACGCCACACCGGCCAGTAAGAGCAACTCTGTTCGACGCTGGCTATGCGACGGCTCCCAAACGGCGTCGAACGCGAACACGATGCCCAAAAACAAGAACGCCTGCGACCCGGCGATCGCTGCCTGATACACGCCGGCTGATGCTAGCAAGTACGTGACTGGGTTCGCGAGACCTAAGCCGAGCGCGCAAACGGTAACTAACCAGGGAGGAATCCCCGTTGCGAGCCTATGCGCCATGCGACGAATCAGAAACACGCCGAAGATCGTCATCAGGCTGAAGAACAGAAAGACTAGGTACTGGTCCCCGATAATGCGCGTGATTCCGAGCAGCCTCTTCCCAATTGCCTGAATGATTGCCGGGAATGGACCCCAGTAAACATAGTAGCGACCCTTGTAGTAGGTCGCGTCGAGGTTCCACCAGCGCATGAACGCCGGATCATACGGATTGGATTGCGCAACAAGGTAAGGATCGGGACCGCGCGGCAGGTACAGATGACCGGAACGAAATCCATCTGCAAGCTGGTCGTAGAAGAGCATCTGAATTGGCCAATTCAGATCGTACTTCCCGACTGAGATGATCGTGAAATAGACGAATTCCGTGAACAGGATCACGCCGATCAACATCAGCAGCTTCGGACGTGTGCATCTGGCGACCCAGCTCTTCAAACCTTCCACGAACGCTCCTTCGAATGCTCCTCACATGCTCTCGACCAACCTGGCGGGCTGGCGCCGAATTCGTGGGGACGCTAACTCCAACGAGGCGCGGAGGATACCCTCGGATCGCGCGCGCGACGACCTTGGATTTGCCGCCACGGGTGTCCTTCGATCTTCAAGGGTCAACCGCGAGCGGGTTGCGGAATCCCAGAAAACCCGCCCATTACTGCGTCCTTCGGCAGATCTGCCCCATTTTGGGCGGCGCCCGCCAAGCAAAGCCACGCCTCGTATGGCGCAGCAGAGAGGCGCAAGTGCAGTGATACTGCAAGAACCCCATGTTCCTCGTGGATCCGCGCACAAACCGACACTGCGGTCCGCGTCGCGCTCGGCTCGAGTTCCACAGGGCTAAGTCGCACTCGAAGCTCAAGCTCGCATCACATCGCTGTGCGGCGCGGAATCCATTAGGCGAATGTCGCTCGTGGATCGACGGCAAAAAATTCCGCCAGGGTCCGCGTCGAACTCGAATCTCTAGCTCGACGGGCTCCACGTCGAACTCGATTCTCTAGCTCCACGGGTCGCTCGTCTCT
>JBLNFG010000358.1:0-3524 GCA_050263495.1 Myxococcales bacterium
GCCGCGAGCGCGGCGAGCTCCGATCGCTCCGCGGCCATGGTTCGACTTGCTCCGAGTGGTGCGATCGGAACGTGGTTTCTGCATGGTCCCTGCGCGGCGATAGCTGATTTCGCAAGCAATCACAGGCCTCGAACCTCGTCTGCGTGCAGCTCAGCCTCGTGGCGCACCATTTCCAGCCCTTCGGGCGATTTCGATTGGGCAGAGACGTTGGACGCAGCAGCGGGAAATCCCGCTGCTGCACTCGCTTGGACAAAGCTTACCGTCGAAGAGCGTTTTGATGGTTGGCTGTTCGTCGCAGCAGACGGTGGTCTGCGAGTTGCCGTGGATGGGCGGTGGATCCATCGCCGAGAAAAACCAAGACAACGCGGGCGGGGCTACGTGCCAATCCCCATCTCTCTGGAGGCAGGGGTGCACACGATTGCACTCGCCCTCAGCAGATTTGGCAATCGCTCAAGATTTTCTGTGCTCGTACGCGACAAGAGCACGAACGAGTCTCCGGAAACCGCACTGCTCCATTCAGGGCTACCTGAACGCAGCGTTCTCGAGCAATTGTCGTCTCTATCAGTGCGCGTTCGAGAGCTCGGAGGCGCGTTTCAGCTCGAGCTTGAACTCGCCTACCCAGCCGGGGGAGTAGCCCAAGATTTCCCAATCGAACTCGATCTACGTTCGGTCAGTGGAGTCAGACATTTCAAGCCGGGCGTGGTCGAAGCCAAGAACGTGCTGAGGACCCCATTCACGGTACGCCTGGGTCCGCTGGAGCAGCTAGTTACGGAGGATCTTTCGAGCGTGGTAGTTCGACTAGGGGCAGCCGAGTCTCGCCACCCGCTGTGGCTCACGCCCCAAGTGCTTTCGAGTCTGGAACGCGGTCGGCTCGCAAAGGTGCAGCTCGCGCAAAGTGCGGCATCGAACCAAGCCCGCGACGCTCTGAGCGCAACACTCCAAGCCCGTCTGGATCAGGTGCTCGAACGCATGTTGCAGGTTGATCGCGAGCCATTGGAGGCTGCGGTAAAGCAGCTGGACCAGTTCATTTCGGAGCTCGAACGGGGTAAAAATCCTTTTGCGGGTCCCGGGTTGGTGGAGGCTTTCCTGGTGTCGCCCTTCGATGGGCGTCCCACCCAGGTAATGATTCACGTTCCGGAACAAGCCGCAGAGCAAAAGCCTTTGCCGCTAGTTCTGGCCCTGCACGGCTACAACGGCAATCCACGCAAGATCCTCGACGCATTCCTCGACACGAAGAATCAACTGGCCGCGAAAGTCAGCGGATTCGTGCTCGCTCCGGCCGCCTACGGCAACACCTTCTACCGAGGGCCGGGTGAGCACGCCGTCATCGATGCGCTTGACTGGGCCAAGTCGATGTACCGCGTCGATACTACCAGGATCAGCATCACTGGTGTTTCCATGGGTGGCACCGGAGCTGCGGAGATTGCTCTACACCATCCCCAGCTGTTCGCGGCGGCCGCGCCGCTCTGTGGTTACCAGAGCTACTTCGTGCGTAGGGACACCGCTGGCAAGCCACTCCGCCCTTGGGAACGTCGCCTGATGCACGTTTCATCTCCGGCAAGTCACGCAGAAAATGGGGACGACGTTCCGCTCTATGTCGCCCATGGCACCAAGGATCTCCCCTTGGAAAACTCGCGAGTGCTTACCTCTCGCTACCGGAAGCTCGGTTATCGACTCACGGAGGATTGGCCCAACCTCGGGCACGCCGTCTGGACCAAGACCTACCACGGTGCAGCGATGTTCTCTTGGTTGAGTCAGTGGCAAAAAGAGCTCGACCCGACTCGCGTGGTCTTCACCACAGCGTCACTGGCTTATCCAAAGAAGTTTTGGCTAGAGCTCACCGAACTCGAGCCACGTCAGGAACCGAGTCTGATTGAAGGCTCGGTATTGAACCCCGGAGAGGTGAAGATCACGACTCGCGGAGTGGCCGCCTTTCGCATCGGCCTGAGCCGCCACTTGCCGCCGAATCAGCCGATGATCGTGCTGGTGGATGGGGATAGAATCGACCTCGCTGTCGGAGAACCGCCGCAATTCAGACGGATTAACGGAGTCTGGCGGCGCGACGAGGCTTCGACGGAGCTTCGCCAGCAGCCCCAAGTCGGGCCCTGGTCGGAACTGTTCGCGCGCCCATTCGCGGTGGTGTACGGAAGCGGCAATCCACGAGCCGAAGCGCTGAACCGAGAGCTTGCGATCCGTTTGACTGAACCGCGCCCCGGAGTCGACCTACGCGTGCCAGTCTTGTCCGACCAGGAATTTGACCCGCATGCCTCGGGCTTTACTCGCGTGCTTTACGTTGGAACACCCGTAGATCACCGACAACTCGCGAGCTTGGCTCCGCAGCTTCCCCTCCATTGGACGACGGACGGTCTCGAATTGGGCGGTATTCGATTCACCGAGTCGGACGTCGGCGCTGCGTTCGTCTACCCGGATCTCGATCACCCGGGCCGTCTCTTGGGCGTGGTCACCGCAAATGGGCCCGAAGGTTTTTGGCGCGTTCTCGCTTTGCCGGCGCTGTTGCCCGATTTCGTCGTCTTCGACCACGGAACGGATGCCGCAGCCGGGGAACCCGTGCTTGGTTCGGACGCGTACCTTCGTGCAGCCGGCTTCTTTCGGTCCGACTGGTCGCTACCCGAGGAATTGCGCGACCCCCTTGAGGTACGGCCGCGCTGATTGGCGCCGCCCGGACGTGAATCAGACCGACCCTCTCGAGCACGATCGAACAGGGCACCGCCCCGCGAGCCGCCTCGCGCCGCAGCAGACTGCTCAGGAATCGGCACTGGAGCATGTAAGCGTTTGGGGACGCCGTATAGCTTCTGCAAGTCGCGCAGCTCGGAGAGAGTCAGCATTCTGAACTCCCCTGGACGAAGGTCCTCAACCGTGAGGCCAGCAAACTCCGTTCGCACCAAGCGCATGACGGTGAAACCAGCCTCTTCGCAGGTCCGCCGGATCTGACGATTCTTCCCCTCTTCCAACCCAATCTCGAGCCACGTTTTCCCGTTCTCCTCGCGCAGCACTCGCACCGAAATAGGCTTGGTGGCATGTCCGTCGATTACCACGGGCTGCTTGAGTCTTTCGACCGCCGCGTCACTGACACGACCCTGCACCTTGCACACGTAGATCTTCTCGACCTTGCGCTTTGGGTGCAGCAAGCCCATCGCAAAGTCGCCATCGTTGGACAACAAAAGAACGCCGCTGGTCGCGTAGTCGAGCCGCCCTACAGGAACCAGACGCGCGTGCAAGCTGCTGACCAGGGACGTTACCGTGGGGCGACCTTCTGGATCGCTCGCGGTACACATGACACCTCGAGGCTTGTGCAATAGTACGTACAGAAATGGCTCCTGCGTGATCCGTTTGCCATCAACTTCGATGCGCTGGCGGCGGGGATCAGCTTTCGTGCCAAGCTCCGACACGATGCGACCGTCCACGCGCACGCGGCCCGCGACGATGAGTTCCTCTGCCTTACGTCGCGCTGCGATGCCGGCACGCGCGAGGATCTTCTGTAATCGTTCCATTATGACTTTACT
>JBLNFG010000359.1:0-3474 GCA_050263495.1 Myxococcales bacterium
CGATAATGCACTCGCGTCACCGGTCGTTTCCCACATCTCTGCAGCAGCCCAGAGCCGATCGTCGGTGTCGGTCGTGGTATACGCGCCCGTTTTGAAATCCTTGATATCGGGCGCTATGTCCGCGGCATTCGCGGCAAGCCATGCATCTGTGACCTTCGCGGCTCCTAACATCCGATCCGCCAAACCAGAGTCGTAGCGACGAAACACGCGTGCTCCCATGGCCATCGCAGCAACGAAGTCGGCAGCGGCTGCGGTCCCGTACGGGCTGTAGTACGTAGGTGCTACGTCGGCTTCGGGCATGATGAACTCCGCGAACTCGAGCGAGGTAAGCTTGTGCGATACACGGCCATCCGTATCCGAGTACTGCATGGTCTGGAGCCAATCGAACTCCCACTTCAGTTCATCCAGAAAATCGGGAAAACTGCCGCCTCGCTCCGGAATCGGAAGTTCGAGCGCGGAAAGCGCAGTCGGAAACATCTCCCACGCTTTCAACATCATTCCCAAGGCGAAGGCACCGTTCACGGTGTACTTTCCGTAATCTCCCGCGTCGTACCAGCCGTGCGAGCCGTCGCGGTTGACCCCTGATTGCCCGAGGTAGTCGAGCAGGCCGTCGTGCAGATGACCCGGGCCCTGCTTGAACACCTGGTCGCGATGCGTAAATTGCACGGCTGGCCCCGATCGCCAGCCATAGAAGCCGAGCATTACGGTCTTCAGTTGCTCGCGGTACACGTCAGGGCCAATCGGGAACTCGAGCGAGCGCCCCAGCCCTTCAACCTCGAGGAAGTACCTGCCTGGCTTCTCCAAGGACGAGAAGTCGGCGAAGCGAACCTCTTCTTTGCTGTCCGGATCAACCACGCTCTCGGACAGATTTCCTTTCAGGGTTGTCGCACCGTCTGGGCTCGACTTCACGACGAAGGCGGTTCCTACCGCCCCAACTACAGTCGCCACCTTTGCTCGCTCCGGCGCGTATCCGACAGTCGCCAGACGAATGTCCTCGTCAGCGGCAACCGCGCTGCTGACACAGATCAAACTCGCTGAGAGCACCGCCGCACCAGGAGCTAGACGTCGAATCGTTCGGAAGCCGGTGCGGGAACGGACATGTCTTAGGCAATGAGTCATCGTGAGCCAACCTCTCGCGGAGCTCCGCAGGATCTACTCGCGACAGCTATCGATGGCTAGGTCTTCGTTGCTATATGCAGACGCGGCAGCGTGAAGACTTGAAGCCGGAGGTCACGTGGAGCATTGAAGGGCACGGTTCGCGTTGGAGCGGGCAAAAGCAATACGCTCCACTTCCGTTTGCGCTGCATGAATTCATCGCAAGCCGAGCTCGCGGTCAGTTCACTGGCTTGCCTTTCACTTCATGGTTACGTGTCCATTGCGCCAGTAGTTGCCGCGCCCGGTGGGCCACGGCATGCATTTGGTACCCGATCCCGGCACCGAATAGACGAGCACCTGGCGCTCTTTGTCCACGCCGTCCTTCAGGCTCACGACAATCTCGAGGGTGCCGTCGCCATCCACGTCCGCAATGGTGGGAACCGGCATGGCGCCGCGATCGGGGAGCGCGATGCGATGCAGTACAGACCCATTGGCAGCCATGATGAAGAGCTCACTGAGGTTCTTCGCAGTGGAGTACGTGTTGAAAACGAGCTCAGGGCGACCATCTTTCGAAAGATCCGCCGCGACAATGCCACCCGTCATGACTCCTGCACGGTCAGTGAAGGTCTGCCTCCACAGTTCTTTGTTGGCGGAGCTAACGGCATGAATGCGTCCGTCAAAGCCGGCGAAAACGTATTCGAGGCCCGGGCTATTCGGGTCCAAATCGACGACGGTGACTTGGTTCGTTGTAGCAACGATGTTGTCCCCCGGATCCCAGAGCCCGTCGAGGAACTCGGGCGCGTGAAACGGCGTGGTCCACGCATCCGGGCGCGTGCCGTCAGGGCGCACCACCCACAGTGCGACCCCGCGTTCACGGTCGGACTGAGCCGCATTCTGCACTGAGCTCAGCATCACTAGCTCGTTCTTGCCGTCCTGATCCACGTCGGCGATGGCAGGCGCAGTGTTGGTGAAATGGGCTTGATTCGCGGTCTCTTCATCGTCTGCGTAGCCCTGCTGTGCGAGTGCATAGTCGAGCATGAAGCGGATTCCGAGAAACTTGGTTCGTTTGCGAAATATCGGGGCCGCGTCAAAAGCTCGACCTGTGCCGTCGTGCAGGGACACGTACGCGTTGTCTTGCGGCGCAAGAATGTCGGCAACGCCGTCGCCATTCACGTCACCGAGAGCGATATTTTGATCGAATCCAGCGTGCACGTAGCAGGCGTCGTCGCATCCACTCGCGCCGGTCGTGTTCGGAGGGAAGCCATTTACGATGGCACCGTTGGCATGAATGGCGATCAGGATATCCGTTTGGCCATTCTGCTCCAGGTCGCTGGTGGTGACTGCGACCAACTCCAATTGGTGATCTCCGTCGATGTCCTCGGCCGCAAGCGATCGCATTTCATCGCGCCATTCGAACGGAAAACCCGGCAGAGGATTGCCTTGAGCATCCCACGCACTGATCTGGCCTCGCGCAGCCACTGCCACCTCGAGACCGGCGATATCGGGTCGTAGATCCGCGATCACCGGAGGAGCCCAGATCCGCCCCGGCAGCCCCGTGAGCTTGCGCACCAACGTTCCATCTAAGTGCCAGATCATCACGAGCTCGTCGCGTGGGACGACGATCTCGTTCGTCCCATCGCCGTCCAGATCGGCAACAGCCGGCGACGCGAGCCAAGCCTCGTGCCAACGATCAAATAGGGTAGCCCTCAACGTAGGAGCGCTCACCGCCTCCGTTCCGCCGTCCGCTTCACAACTTGCGGCTGGCAGGGCCTTCACCGGATCGGTGCCGGGCGGCAGAGTGTGAATTTTGTTAGGTCCCGTTGCTCCCTCGTCATTCCCCGAACAGGCCATTACGAGCCCCAGAAGCAACGTCACTGGTCGCCATTCCACGAACGATCCGCAGTCCGCCATAACTCTCACCTCAGCGGCCCAGGCTATCATCCTGCCGTAAGACGTGTCGATACACCGCATCGAGCTGCCACGTGAGGAACTGTAGGCGCCGTCTCGAATTCCCATGCGCCACCAAGCGGACGCAAGCCGCGAAGGCTACCAGAATTCCTTACGTTATGTTTCTGCGGGCACGGGGCTGAGAAGTCCCCTCAATTTCTAGCGTGGAAATCACGTAGCTGTTTCGCGGGTGGATCCGATGAACAGAGGAAATGGCACAGGAACAGCGGAAGGTCGGAAGACTCGGGGATGGGACGGACGAGGTAATCGGTGCGCTCATCGAGGTGCATCGGCATCTCGGTCCAGGGTTGATGGAGGATCGCGGTCCGAAAACCTAGCACCCGTCACCAAACAAGCCACGCACGACACGCGCTATCGAGTCGAGCGAGCGGTCAGCATGGTCGCAGGTCGAAGTTCGGTGGTTTTTTGACC
>JBLNFG010000360.1:0-4364 GCA_050263495.1 Myxococcales bacterium
ATGTACCGCCAAATACGCCAGTGGGATCGCCGCTGATGAGGAACATTGCTGACGTGTTGCGTTCTTGACAGCAATCTGCGGGCAAACTTGATCTGTGCCACAACCGGTGAGCGTGCGCCGAATTTGAGCCGTGCCACGACGCTGAGGCACCGGCACACTCGAGCCATTCTTCAGGGAGATTCGCGGTCGTCCAATGTGACTCGAGCTGGCATGGCGCCTGCACACGGTCGCAGCGGAGGAACGTTGTGGCACACTCGATCACCAGTTTTGGATGGCTCATCGGCATTGGATCGTTAGCGGTTAGCTCCCTGCTCGGGTGCGAAGGGGACGCTCCCGAAGTTGCGACCAAAGACCAGAGCTCGACACCGCCGCAGAGCGAGGTCGGAGGCGCAAGCACTAAGCCCAAAACGACGCCACCCCAGTCATCAACGGGTGGAGCACCGGGCGTGAAAACGTCGCCCGCTGCCGGCTCTGGCGCGACGGGGCTTCAAGCCGTGCCTGCTGCCGGTGGCGGACCAACCGTGGTGACCTCCAGCGGAGGGCCAATCGTGACTGCCGGCGCTGGCGGCGTTGGTCCGGTCACGGCAGGAGGTGCTGGGGGCGCGGTAATATTCGACTCCGGCCTCGTACCGAAGGTTGGAGACGTGGCGCGCAGCACGTCCCCGGACGCTCCTGTGGGCGTTGTGACAGCGGTGGGTAGCTACACTCCGGGATACAGCTCGGTAACCGTGAAGTACCCAGCCGAGTGGCAATGCCCCACGGACGCGGTCGCCGCGGGCACCCCAGGCACCCAGGAGACACTGCCTGCGACAACGTCGGCCAGCGCCGTAGAGCTGGCAGCCACGGACTGCCACGGACTTGCGGCATTGCGGCGCCCAGCACTGAAAGCGGACAGCCTAACCCAGCTCACGATGGCACGAACGAGTGTAATCAACACCAAATGCCGCGAACGAACGGAAACGCTCTGTGTGGATTCGGTGGGCAAAAGCGTTGCCTCGTACAACTGCCGAGGTGCGAATTACGGCTATGGTGGGGCTGCGTCAGTGACATACAGGAGCGCAGCGAGCGCGGTGCCCGCGACTAATGGAACCGCGGAGGCGGATGGGGCAACGGAGTATTCCACGACGAACACACAGGTGGCCACGGTGGACGAGGCCGATTACGTGAAGAACGACGGCCAGACCATTTATGTCTTGGGTGCGGATGGCCTGCACGTCATCGACGCCTGGCCAGCGGCTGAAGCGCGCGAAGTGACCATACTATCTGTACCAGGCGAGCCGCGCCGCATGTTTCTGAGTGACAATCGGTTGGTCGTCTACAGTCGAATGCAGGCGGGGGCGTCAAATGGGGTAGGAAGCTCGAATCCCTCGGATCAAGGTTGCACTTACGGCTATGACTGCCGATTTACGAGCGAAGGCGGGCACTCACTGGCCATCGTCTATGACGTTTCAACCCCCGCGCAGCCACGCGAGTTGATGCGCTACGAAATGTCTGGTGGATTCGTGGCCGCGCGACGTGTTGGTTCGTTCGTATACACCGTTGTTCATGACTCGGGCGCACCGCAAATTCCTGGTCTAGACTATACGCTTTCGGCGACCAGCTACGCTGAACTGGAGAAGTTGTTTGCGGCTCGAGTAGCCGCCAATAACGCGTTGATCGACGCCCAGAACGATGACTACTTCTTGCCCTGGATACAACGGAAGACACCCGACGGGGCCACGGCGCTGCAATCGAATTGCGGACAAGCACTGATTGGAGCCGAGGCTCGGGGCATGAGCTTCCTGTCGCTTAGTGCCTTCGATCTGACCAAACTCGAGGTCCCGACCAGGACGGTGATCGGTTCCAATCCAGGCTACGTGTACGCCTCTCCAGAGGCGCTGTATCTAGCAGTCGATCAAGTGCCAGAACCAGCCAGTCTGAACGGCTACTATTACTATGGCCGCAACGCGACCAACTCCGTTGTCCACAAGTTTAGCTTGAAGGGAGCCGAGACTAGTTATCGTGGAAGCGTCACCTTGCCAGGGCACATCCTCAATCAGTTTGCAATGGATGAGCGGCAGGGAGTGCTTCGCGTGGCCTCCACGGCGGGGTGGGTTCCGGATAGCAACGTAGTCAGCTACCTGACCACTTTCAGTGAAGCAACGGGTACGTTGAAGCAATTGGGGCAGATCGGAGGAATCGCGCCCACCGAGGATATCCGCTCGGTTCGGTTCGATGATGATCGAGGGTTCGTCGTGACATTCAAGAAAACCGACCCTCTCTTCGTGTTCGATCTCTCGAATCCCGCCACTCCGCGCATGATGGGAGAACTGAAGATCCCTGGCTTCTCGACCTACATGCATCGACTCGATCAGAACCATTTATTGGCGGTTGGTTTTGAAGCCGACGATCAGGGAAGCTTCGCCTATTTCAACGGCATCCAGATCCAGATATTCGACGTTACGGATTTGTCCAAGCCAACGCTGATGCACAAGCGCGTAATAGGTACACGCGGTTCGGGTTCCGAAGCGCTTACGAACCACCTGGCCTTCAACTACTTCCCCCCAAAGAAGATGCTTGCGCTGCCGATCACCGTTTGCGAAGGCGGCGGCAATGGCAGCTTTGGTAACCAGCTCACGTTCGCCGGGTTGATGGCCTTCGACATCTCGCTGGATGCCGGTATTACGGAACACGGTCGGCTACCATTCCTGGATCCGAGCAACGTTGCGGCCGGCACAAGCTGTGGAAAATGGTGGACGGATTCCACCACACTCGTCAAGCGCAGCATCTTCATGGACGATTGGATCTACGGCCTGAGTGACGCGCAGCTACGCGTCGCCAGTCTCTCGTCCATGGCCGAACCAGCCGCAGTGGTCAAGTTGACCAAGTGATCACTCGAGACTAGTGGAAGGTGGGCCCTGCAGTGCGCAGAGTCGTTCCAACACACGACTCTGCGCATTGCTCGGTTGCGTCACTCATCAGGCGTCTTGCCGAGCGCTGGTGGCTGGGTCCGGCGTGCCCGCTCGGTAGCCTCGGCCAACAACTCGCCGTTGCGGAGGCAAGGATAGCAGTCCTCATCCTTCGCGGGTCCGCAGCCGCGATTCGAAGCAAGTGCTGCTAGCCGCTCACTGCTCCGAGCGTCCAAGTCGTTCATAGCGCGACCGAGAATGGCTGATAGCTTTTCGCATTGGTTGGCAAAGGTAAGCTCAATCGCGGCTCGAAGCGCTGGGCTGGCGCTGTGGCTCAGGATCACGAGCTTTTTGGCGAGCTTGTCGCTCTGCTCCTTTCGCTCGGGATCAACTCGCTGCTCGTCCCAAATCTCCCAGAGCAAGTCAACCCCGTGCCGGCCCAGCACCGACTCGGCAAGGTTCGTCACAATCCGAAATGCTTTTGGATCCTGAGCATCGGTCTTTAGGTCATTGAGCAACCCAGGGTCTTTGCGCAAAGTTGCACGAAGTGACAGGAGCGCTTGATAAGCCAGAGCTGACTGCTCATAACGCAAGAGCTGTGCGCTGCCACGGGCCAGCAGCATCCAATCCTGCTCGGTTCGCTGATACGATTTTATTTGTTCGATCCGTTCCACCTGGCGAGCGAACTCCGCCTCGGGAGCGCTAGGCAACACCGAGTCAGAGGTGTCCACGGGACGCACTGACTTGCTGAGCGCGGGAACTCGCCCGCTCAGGTCGGAGCTATCACTCTGGGTCCAAAACAAAAGCCCGAGCGCGATCGCTCCGAGTGCGCCGCAAGCTACGAGTGGGAGTTGAAATCGTCCCAATCGGACAGGTCGCGTCAGTACGGGTTCGAGCCACACCCATGCCCTCCGGAGTGAGGATCGCACTCTGGACCGAGGCGCTTGCGTATCCGCCAAGGACAATTGACTGATTCTGGGATCCATCCGTTCGAGTGCCGATTGGACCTGTTCCGCTGACTGCGGCCGCTCGTCGGGAGCTTTCTTCAACAAGGCATCGACGAGCTCTCGAAGCGGTTCTGGGACTTCTGCAGGCAACGACTTCGGCTTGGTGTTGAGCTGCTGCACGATGTATCCAAGTGCATCCACCGCGTCAAATGGCAGCTTGCCCGTCAACATCTCGTACAAAAGGATTCCAAACGAGTAGAGGTCACTCCTACCGTCTACAACACGACCGCCGGCTTGCTCGGGCGACATGTATTGCGGAGTTCCAAACACTGCCCCCAGCTGCGTCAGTGGCTGACTCTCGCCCTCGACGGTGATTTTGGCAATCCCGAAATCCAAGACCTTGACGAAATCAGCATCTGCTCCACTTCTCTTGACGAGCATGATGTTCTCGGGCTTGAGATCGCGATGGATGATTCCGAGCCGATGCGCGGCAGCAAGAGCGCCAGCGATCTGTCGACCAATGGTGACG
>JBLNFG010000361.1:0-6057 GCA_050263495.1 Myxococcales bacterium
CCATGGCGGAACTTCCATCTACTACGGTGCTCTGGCCGCCAATCAGGGACGCGCGCAGGGTCTCGCCGCGCAGGCTGCCGCGCGCCCGGTTCGGTAATGCAGCAGTGGCACGCGTACCGATCGCCTTCAGAATTCTGTTACCGTGCTACCTCGCTCAACATTCTGGAGTGCCCGGACACGCTCGCGCGCTTGTTGTGCAGCGTCACTCCCTCGTTGCTGACCCATGCTTTCGCGCTGGGCGCTTGAATGTCCTCACTCGACGCTCCAGCGATTGGCACCTTGGTCGCTCGAGCTTCGAAGGCCGAGACTGCTCGGGGGAATGGTCACGCCGCGTCTGAAATACATCTCGTCCGGCGGCTGACCTTCGCAGACGCTGTGTGGCATCTGCTGGTCCTGTTCGTTGACCTCGAATTCCATCAGCCCTCGTAGCACGACGATGTTGTCGAGATGCACTCCGTCCTGCACACCCGAATTTGCCACGCCGCACCAACCAAACCATCAAGCTGCGCCTCGGGTGCCCTCGCAAGCCAATCATCAGACAGCGGCGTGGGCGCGACGGATCCCGGAATTGCCGCAACGGCAGCTGCGTCAAGGGACGTTACCGCGCCGAGTTCGATGCCGATTGACAGCGGCATCCAGTTTAGGCAACTGTCGTTTGCCATGAACCCTCTCGACCGTCGCATGGTGGCGCTGACATTCTTGGCAATGCTCGGTTTTGGTGCTTCTGCGCTCAACGCGTGTGGGCCTCGCGCGAAACTCACGCCTGACGGGGAGATGCCGACGGCAGAATCCGTTGAGCCGGACGAAGACGAGCAAGCCAAAGACCCGCCGATGACCGAAGAAGAGGAGCGTGCTGCGCGCGAGCGGGCTGATATTGAGCCGCTTCAAACGGCCGACGCGGAGAAGGAGCAGAATTCGGAGCCCGAGGTCGATGCCAAGGGCAAGAAGATGGTGAAGGCTCCCGATAGCGAACGAGAACCGCTAATGAAGAAACCCGCGAAGTCCAAGTGACGCGTGCTGCCACGCGGCGGCTACGCGTGACTGCGCAAACGCGAGTTTCTTTGTTCGCATGAATTGCCGACTGGTGTGGTGCAAACCAAGCCCTGCTGCGTCGCTCGACATTCTTGAGTTCGGGCGACGCGATTACGTGGTGCGGGATTTTCGCTCCCGAACGCACTACCCCTCATGCCCCACGGACAAAAGGGTGATCGGAGCGGGATCACCGAGCACTGAGCACTCGGTAATCGAGCTAGTCGTTGCGACCGCGACACCCCGAAGAAGGCGTATCCGTAGGATCCAGAGCTTTGGCGACGGGCCAATCACTACCGAGGGCGGCAGCCTGATTGGGCTCGATCGAATATTCGCAAAGGCCGGGACGATTTTTGAACCAAATGGAAGGACCTGCCGACAATCAAAGACAATCCTATGCGCAGGCTCTTGACTGGCAACTGTATGGTCGCTGCGACACTTCTCACGATGAGTGTTGGCTGTTCGGAAAATGGTGATGGAAGTACGAGTTCCGGAATGTCGAACGTGGGCGGCGGGAGCTCCTCCCCCACGGGCGGAGCGGCAACGGGCGGCAAGACTAGCAGCAAACTGGCGGGTGGTACGTCCTCAGGCGGCAAAACTAGCGGAAAGTCCTCCAGCAACCAGGCCACCGGCGGAGCATCGAGAGGCGGAGCATCGACGGGCGACCGCGCGAGTGGCGGAGCAGACACCGGTGGCGCTGCAAACGGCGGAAGCACACGCAGCGGAACCGCAAATGGTGGGGCTACGACTGCGACGGGTAGCAAAGCCGCGGGTGGCGCAAGCGTGACCGGCGGAACAGGGAATGGCGGGGCTGCGACGGGCAGCAAAGCCGCGGGTGGCGCAAGCGCAAACGGCGGAGCCGCAAACGGCGGAGCCATGGGCGGCGGAACCGCCAAGGGTGGTGCAGCAGGCGGCACGGCGGTACCAAGCAAAGGCTGCGGCAACACCAATGGCCAGAAAACACTGACAACCGGCGGCTCGTCGATTGCGAACGGTCTTCCCACGTCGACCAGGCTCAAGATCACGAGCGGTGGGTCGAGTCGCGAGTACATCATCGACATTCCCGCAAACTACGATCCGACGCACCCATATCGCCTAGTCTTCTCCTGGCACCAAGCGTATGGCTCTGACACCGGAAACGCGGTTGGCCAGTATCCCGCGAATAATGGGCCCAACTTTGACGCAAAGAACTATGCGTATTTCGGGCTCCAACGCGAATCGACTGCGGCGAACCAACCCGCCATCTTCATAGCACCCCAGGGGATCGGCAACTTCCCATGGGACTACAATCGAGACGTCGTCCTCTTCGATGACCTGCTCGCCCTGGTCACCACGAACCTGTGCATCGACGAGAGCCGAGTCTTTACCACGGGCTTCAGCTTTGGAGCGATGATGAGCTACGCTCTATCGATCGGTCGTGCGACGAAGCTGCGCGCCGCTGTCACGATGGCAGCGGCCAATTACAACTTTACCCAGCCGACCAACGCGCGTACGCCCCTCGCTTACTTTGGGATCACCGGCATGAGCGACGGCACGTGCCCGTGGGGCGATGACACGAGGGGCGGAAAGGCCTGCGTCCTTCAGCATGCTGAGGACAATGGCTGTACGATCCCAGGCAACATCGCGACAGCGACGGTGGGTAGCAAGAAATACCTCTGTTACGACTTCGAAGGATGCAAGACGGGTTATCCCGTCAAAGTGTGCACGTTCGATGGTAATCACACCCCGTCGGTCGTAGATGACGGCACCAATGGCGGGGATGATGGCCTGAAGACTTTCGTTCCATCCTTGGCCTGGAAGTTCATGACGCAGTTCTAATCCTGGGCGCAACTGCTGCTTGGCCTGCCATTTCCGGGGCCCTCGCCCAATCGTCACGACGCCAGCCAACCAGCACTGAGAGTTACAGCCAATGCAACCCCAAGCATCGTTCAATCTCCGCTGCGGATCCGTAACTGCTCTTGTAGCCGCGCTGCTTGCCGCCAGTCCGCGAGCACGCGCGGACTATCCGATTGTTTCGCACCGGTACCTGGCAGATCCTGGCTCGCTTGTTCACGACGGTCGCATCTATCTCTACAACTCGAACGACGACGACAATGCGGTCGAGGGCGGGTACACGATGCATTCGATCGTCTGCGTTTCGACCAGCGACCTCAAGAACTGGACTGATCATGGAATCGTGTTCACCGTCCCAGCCGACGCATCTTGGGCGTCCAACTCCTGGGCTCCGCAACCCATCGAACGCGACGGAACGATCTTCCTATATTTCGGCAACAGCGGCAGTGGCATCGGCGTGGGTTCGAGCAAGGATCCGACAGGTCACTTCAAGGACGCCAAGGGCGGGTACCTGATCAATTCGAGCACACCAGGCGCCTCGGGCGCAGGCTGGCTCTTCGATCCTGGGGCCCTCATCGACGACGATGGTCAGGCCTATCTCGCCTTCGGCGGAAACGGCGAGACGAATGCTCGAATCATCAAGCTTGGCGCCGACCTGGCTAGCGTCTCCGGCACGGCCGCAGGACTCTCGCCAAAGGGCTTTTTCGAAGCTTCGTTCCTCTTCAAGCGAGGCAACACCTACTATTTCTCTTATTCCACCAATTCGGCAAACGGGATGCGCATCGATTACCTGACGAGCAGCAGCCCAATGTCAGGCTACAGCTACGGTGGTGTCGTCGCCGGTCAGCCTCCCGAGAACGGGAACAACAATCACGCGTCCCAGTTCCTGTTCAAAGGCCAGTGGTACCACGCCTTCCACAATCGCGTCGTCGCCAAGAAGGCTGGGACACCGGATACTTACAAGCGCAATCTCGGCATCGAGGTCCTCGACTTCAATGCCGACGGGTCCATCAAGCAGGTCACCTACACGACAGACGGTGTTCCCCAGCTCGGCAGCCTGAACCCATACGTCCGCGTCGAAGCCGAGACTACCAATGCGCAGAGCGGTATCGAAACCGAAGCTTGCAAAGAAGGCGGGATGGACGTCACCAGTATCGATAACGGTGATTGGATCCGAGTCCGCGGCGTGGACTTCGGCAGTGCTGGCGCTGAGAGCTTCACCGCTCGTGTGGCAAGCAGCTCGAACGGTGGCGCCATCGAACTCCACCTCGGCAGCGCAACAGGAACGCTCATCGGCACTTGCGCGGTTCCCAGCACTGGCGGCGCGCAGATCTGGGATAACGCGACGTGCGACGTGACCGGCGCAACCGGCGTCAAGGATCTCTATCTGAAGTTCACGGGCGGCAATTTCAACGTGAACCATTGGCAGTTCACGCCCGTCGGGGGTGTCCTGGTAGGCGCTGGCGGCAGTTCTGGCACCGGTGGCACCAAAGCCAGCGGGGGTACGTCGAGTGCAGGAAGCAATTCGAATACGAGTAGTGCTTTGAGCACGGGCGGCAGAGGCACCAATGCTTCAGGCGCGACGTCGAAGGCTGGGGGAACCAAGGCGACCGGCGGCGCATCGAGTGGCAAGGGCGGTGCAGTAACGAGCAATGCTGGAGGAGCGAGCTCCAATGCTGGCGGCGGTACGGCCACAGACGTCTCCACCACAAGCGCAAACGCCAGCGGAGTCACGACCAATGTCGGCACTTCGGGCGTCTCCTCCACGAAGGCAAACGCCAGTGGACCTGCGCCCAGCGGTGGCACTTCGGCCGTATCGACAACGAGGCCGAACGCTGGCGGCAACGAGACGATCGCTGGCGCCTCGACGACCAATACTTCGACTGACACCGACGGCTGTGGGTGCCACATGGCAGAACGCGACGTCTCATCGCGGTCACTTCTAGGCATCGGTTTGTTGGGCGTCGTACTCGCGGCGCAGCGTAGGCGTCGTACTCGCGGCGCAGCGTAGCGGCGATGACCGCTATAACCTTGCGCACGGTGGCTCCCTCGCCGACAGCGTTAAGAAGTTGATCGGAAGGCATCAAGCGGCAAGCCGAACCCACGCGCAATTTCACTGGCAACAGGGGGTCGGCTACAACCAAGGTGCGCTGCCACTTGTGCTTGGCCCGCACGACAAGCCAGGGAGATTCGCATTCCGTGAGAGAAGCTCGCGTTGACCTTCATCGCGCGCAAAACTCATCGCTCGTTATTGATCCGTCATGATTGCGATCACGCTCGCCGAAGATCGTCTCGGCATCGCCTCGAAGATGAGGCCAGGTAATGAACTCGTCCTTCGTCAGCTTTCCGTCGCGATTCACATCAAAAGCCTCGAAATGTTGCTCGCAACGCATTCCCATCATTGGCCCGCCCATACGGCGGTGGCCCATGGCATTGCCGCTTCCGGGACCCATACCAGCGCTGGACATCTTATTCGGCCCCGAAGAGCTTGCGGGTTCACCACTTCCACGCCAGCTTGAGCAGAACTCATTTTCAGTGAGGCTCCCGTCGCCGTCGGTGTCGCGGCCCCGAAAAACTTCGGCAGGCTCAGGCTCCGCATGGGGACGGGCATTGAATTCGTCCTGAGACACGCGACCGTCACCGTTGTCGTCAAACGCCGCAAAATGCTCCATGCAGCGGGGGTGCATGTTCGGATTGGCGAGCGTGGTACGACCACCCGCAGCAGTAATCAACGGGCTCTCGCCCTGAGCGGCTGGCAATGGCGTTTCGTGGGTACACGCGAATGATGCCAGTACGAGTACAACTGCTGCAACACTGTGTGAGCTGTGCGTCATCGTCATGAGTGTCCTTGCTTCCTGGACACAGCCATTAGCAAGGCCTGGACCATTGCGACCACCCCGCATTGGGCCACGCCCGCGTCTGCACCGAGAACATTTGGCGCATTCGGGACCGGATCATTCGCATTGTGCAAACTCGGGGCCGCAATTTGCAAATCCAGTGATTAGTCGATGTCCGCACAGTGACCGTGTTCGGGACGCCCGGCGTCCCTCTTGTAGACATCTCTCAACAATCCAAGAGCAAGACAGGTATGCCTCGGCTGGTTTCGCATTTTGCCAAATTCGTGAAAACGATGTACTTGGTCGCGTTGGTCGCGTTGGTCGCGTTGGTCGCGTTGGTCGCGTTGGTCGCGTTGGT
>JBLNFG010000362.1:0-2816 GCA_050263495.1 Myxococcales bacterium
CGGCACACTTTCTCGACTGCTCCACCTGCGCCCATCAGCCACCTCATTGATCGCGCCGTTCCCCAAGTAGGCTGTGCGTAATCGCGCCGAAGTCTAGAGCCATAGTGAGGCTCCTGAGAAGATGCGACGTTGGGCCAACTCGAACGTCACCGTCGGTATCACGGGTCTCGCGCCACGGCCGGAACCGTTCTGGCTCGGATCTTGAGACGAGGCTCGCCTGGCGCCGTGCCTCTAGACGTCAACCATCGTTTGCCAATAGACTCTGCCCATGGTCGACAGTCCAGGTTGGATGCTCTTATCCACTGGGGCGCATCACGTGATTCGATTGACGAAGGATGTCGACCTAGAGGCACAGGCTGAAACGTTGATCCTGGCAGCAAAGCACGGGATCCCCTTCTGCGAGGAATGTGAGAGGCGTCGAAGTCGCTCCAAGTCCGAAGCAGCCGGAGTGTGACGGATGACGGCCGATCGGGATTTCGAGACAGTGCTGGCTCATCGGAGGGCGACGGAGGCGTGGGAGACCATGACACAGGAGCCGCGCTGTACCTTGTATGCCGTATACGATGGCGCGCGCGAACCCGTTGAAATGTACCGTGCGCTGGTCGCTAGCGGTTTGCCTCAATCGTGCTTGTTCGGTGATGCGGTGCTCTCTCCGTTGCGGGAAGCGGCTCCGTGGTGCGTTCATCTGAGCGCCAATCCAGGCGTGGGCAGAGAGTTGTTGCTAACGTTCTGGGGTAGGCAAGCCGGAATTTTTGTTAGTGCCGACGCGGGCACGGAGCTGCGCGCTATGCATAAGCACCTGAAACGGCTGCTTCAGGTGAAATTGCCCACGGGAGAGAAGGTGCTGTTCCGCTTCTATGATCCACGGGTGTTGCGCGTGTTCGCTCCGACCTGCGATGAGGATCAGACCCAGCAAATGCTTGGACAGAACCAATCGCTATGGTGCGAGTCTGAAGACGGAGGCGCCATCCTGCAGTACGACGCGGGCGACTTCGTGCATCCGATCGAACATCGGCTTGCCAGTGACATGGCACCGATTGTAAGTATTCAGAGCCAGAAGTGAGATCGACTCAATGCTCTTGCGAGATTGGTGGAGGATCCCAACGCCCTATGGATACGTTGAGCTTGAGCTCGACGGGGCTGGGGGCGCCCTGGAAGACGAGTTCGCCCAATACGAATCAGAGAGTGTCCTAGACGTGCTGACTTTCTGTTTAGAGCATCGAGATCCACGTATCACCAGGGCGATTCTCGAAATCTACGCCCAACTGAACCCCCAGGAGTTCCCACCGGGACTTGCCTTGGACTGCCTTGCCGCGCAGCAGGGAAACACACTTGCGCACACGCTGATTCAGTTCCTCGAGCGTCGAGTGACGGATGGCACGATTCGGCTATACGAAGACGAGGTGGCGCTCACGAAGACTGACGTGTTGATGCCCGTGACGAAGCAACCGCAGCCGCCTGTCCCTGAGCAGACGACCTTCATCGGTATTCGCTTGGAAGATGCCGACGGATTTCCGATTCAAGCCTCGCGCTTGCGCCTGCGTCTGCCCGACGGAAACGTCAAGGAAATGCGTACCGATGGCGACGGCGCTGTCTTCGTCGATGGGATTGCGGTTTCGGGAGCGGCTAAGGTCGAGTTTCTTGATTTGAGTGAGGAGGCGATGAGCAAGGCGGCGGTGTCGTTGGAAAATTAGGGCCACTCGTTCCTGATGGATTGGTCTCGTCGTGAGAATTTATGTTTGAGCCATTCGGGTTCGAGTAACTTGCTTAAGCGGTGGTACGAGTTGAATGCGCGCCTTCGAGGGCTCGAAATCCGAGGGCGATTCTGGCGGTCACTCTCGCCTTTGGATTGGATGCTTCGAATGCTCCTGCAGCAAACGCCTCGCGAGCACGACACCAATTGAGCAGGGACGCGCAGTACTCGACTAGCGTCCCTGCTAGCTTTCAAAGCGGTTCGAGTTTCATCTCGTCTGCGGCGCGTCATCTTGCCGTTGAGGTTGGTCAGACCTGACCAATCGACTGATCCGACCCATTGCGCCCGACGGGTCCGATGGCGTATCCTCACCCGATGGGTGACCCATGACGACGTTGGTCCTGCGGAATCGCCAGATGGAAGTGCTTCGGGCGCGTCAGGACGACGCCCTCGCTGAGCGCTGCGTGGACGGCGTACTCGAGCAAATCGCGGAGCTCTCCGCAGCGCTCGGCCGCGAGAAGGTGGTCCGCGTCGCGCGGGCGGCGATCGACGAGGCGCGAGGATTCGGCTTCCAATCGGATCAGGAGCTAGGCGAGTTCGTGGGGCTCGTCTTCACCTGCGGCGAGCGCTTTTACGAAATGCCGCAGTACGATTGGGCTGCGGACGCGCTTCGTTCGCGGCGTCCGGGGCGGCTCCGCGAAATCGGCGATCGCGTGATGGCGCTCATCGAAGGGCGCGCGGTCGGTGAGTCGTGATTCCTTTTGACGTCAACCCGGCGGCGATGTGGCCCGTCGCCCTGGGCCGGACTGTGGTCTTCGTCGCCAGGCGCGCCGCGGCGGCATGCTTGCGCAAGAGCCGCGAGTGGGGCGGCGCCGTCGTGAACGGAATCGTGGCATGCCGTCGGCGCGTCGTCACCGTGACCGAGGTGGTGCCCGCGAACGGTCCCACGGCGCGCACAAACAGAGTGACCGTCAGCGGGACGAATTTCGACCCGAATCCCACCGTGACGTTCGGCGCAGACCTTGGGGGCAACGTCTCTCGCCAAGACGCGCAGACCATCTTGGTCGACGTTCCGCGGCGAAACGCCGGCGCCGGCGCCGTCGCCGTCACGGTGACTAACACC
>JBLNFG010000363.1:0-2783 GCA_050263495.1 Myxococcales bacterium
GCGAGTGCGGTGGTGGGCAGGAAGTGCTGACAGGGCGGAGCGAGTGCGGTGGTGGGCAGGAAGTGCTGGCACGGCGAAGCGAGTGCGGTGGTGGGCAGGAAGTGCTGACAGGGCGGAGCGAGTGCGGTGGTGGGCAGGAAGTGCTGGCACGGCGAAGCGAGTGCGGTGGTGGGCAGGAAGTGCTGACAGGGTTGGAGTAAGCCGATCCATTAGCCGTTCAATCAGATTTGCTTGGTTCGGCGCGAAACCAGCGGAGCGGTGCCGTGCTAGCGTCACGTTCCGTCAACGGGACACCGTTCAGGCACGGTCATTCAGCGATGAAACTTCGAATCGTCTCGGATCTGCACTTCGAATTCCATGCCGACCGTGGGATCACGCTCATCAACGAACTTGTGTCGGGTCCGTTCGATGTGCTCGTCGTGGCAGGTGATTTGTCGAACTACTCCGGATTCGTCGCCGCAATTTCGATGCTTTGCGAGGCGGCCGCACCGCGCAAGGTCGTTTACGTGTTAGGCAATCACGAAGGCTATGGTGGGACGTGGCTGCGTGCTTGCGTCGAGGCACAACGCATGCAGGAGCAAGCGGAGAATCTCGTCGTCTTGGAGCGATCTTGCGCGAGCATCGAGGGGCGTCGCTTCGTCGGCTGCACGCTCTGGTACCCGCATTCTGGTGGCGTCGAACCACTCGATCAGAACATGATGGACTTTTCGCAAATTGAAGACGTGCGTCGCCTCTTGCCCATTGTGGCACCCGCCTCAGCCACGTTCCTCGCGAAGACGGTAAAGGCAGGCGATATCGTCGTGACCCACTACTTGCCACATCCGCGCAGCATTGCGAGTAGGTACGCGCACTCGACGATCAACGGCTACTTCTTGCACGATGTCTCACGCATTGTCGAGCAAGGTCAAGCAGCGCTCTGGGTTCACGGCCACACCCACACGAGCCTCGATTACCAAGTGGGCGCGACGCGGGTCGTCTGCAACCCGTTCGGATACGCACGACTGATTCCGGGCGAACCCAACCCGGAGTTCAACTCCAACTTCGATCTAGATATTTGAACATCTCGAACGGCTCCGCATTTCTCGGCACGCATCGACCGCAACGGCAATCATCGATAGAGCGTTTCGCCATGAACTGGGCGGAATGGCTCGTTGCACTCTATGTGCATGGGCGTAAGCGATCCGAGATTGCCCATAGTTTCAGCGCAGGCGCACACTCACGAGCCAAAATCGTTGGGTTCGGGCTCGGAGCTCACGCGCGGTGAGCGTCCCCACGAGGAGTGCGTGGAGATTGATGGGAGCCGTCACTCACCAGGGTAATGGGCTGCCGTCGCGGAAGAAGCCGCCGGTGGGACCATCGGGTGGAAGTGTTGCTGCCCAGAGAAGGCCAGCAACGCCCTCTTCGATCGACCGCTTGGCACCTGGCCCGCCCATATCCGTGCGTACCCAGCCTGGGCAGACCGAATTGACGCGGATCTGTGTGTGCTGGAGTTCGTCTGCAAGAATGCGTGTGAGCGCATTGAGTGCGGCCTTCGAGAAGCGATAGGCCGGGTTCCCCCCGTTCATTTCGGTGATGCCGCCCATGCCGCTCGAGACGTTGACGATGCAGCCCTGCCGGCGACGTTTCATGATCGGGACCAACACGCGCACCGTGGCGAGGGCACCAAGGGTATTGGTTCGGAAGGCCTTCTCGATCAGTTCGAAGGGAGAATCGAAGACGCTGCAATCCGCGTCCGATTCTGGGAAGATCCCCGCGTTGTTGATGATGCAGTCGACGCGCCCGTACGTTTGATCGACGAATTGCGCAAGCGGACCCAGAGTCTCTGGCTCCGCCACGTCTGCCACGTGTGCAACGACGGCGAGACCTTGGTCGATCAAGTAGTCCGCGGCTTCTTGGGCCTTACCGGCGTTACGCGCCGTAAGTACCACGCTGTAGCCGCGACGGGCTAACCCCTCAGCAGCTGCGAAACCGAGGCCACGATTGGCCCCGGTGACAACCGCGACGGGGCGCTCCGAAAGCGGGCGTTCCGGGTACGGATCCTGAGACGGACGGAGCGACACGGGAATGCGCGAGACGGGCATGGGCGCATGCTACCGCGCCGATGTTGGTCGCTTCAACCCTCGTGCCCGACACTGCTGCAGAAGAGTGCTGCAGCTCCCGGATCTAGCGGTAATCCCTCGCCGCTTCCGTTCGCGCAATTACCGCGGCGAGGGTCACAATTACAGAACGTCGCCTGCTTTGGCGTCAGCCACGCCTACAGAACGTCGCCTGCTTTGGCGTCAGCCACACCAGCAAGTACGCTCTCGAAGAGCGGACCGGTCAGGTAACGCTCACCTGCGTCGGGCAGAATCGTAACAATGGTCTTGTTCGCAAACTCTGGAAGCGCCGCAAGGCGCGCAGCGGCAACCACGGCTGCACCACAACTGACGCCGGAGAGCAGACCCTCTTCCGAAGCGAGCCGGCGTGCAAACTCGAGTGCCTCGACGGAGTTGACGCGCTCCACGCGATCGACCATTCCCAGATCCAAGGTCTTTGGAATGAATCCAGCGCCAAGCCCCTGAATCTTGTGCGGACTCGCTTTCAACTCCTGACCCGCCAAGGTCTGCGTAATGACCGGGCTCTCTTCGGGTTCGACGGCAACCGAGAGGATCTGCTTTCCCTTCGTCTTCTTGATGTATCGGGACGCACCGGTAATAGTACCGCCCGTACCCACACCGGAAACCAACACGTCGATCTGGCCATCGGTGTCTTCCCAGATTTCGACGCCCGTTGTCGCCTCGTGA
>JBLNFG010000364.1:0-8169 GCA_050263495.1 Myxococcales bacterium
GAGTTGACCGATGCACTCCAAGACAAGCAGGCTGCCCGCTACCGAGATTTCTTCGAGATGTTTCGGCAAAACAGTAGCGCGATCACCAGTGTCACTTTCTGGGGCATCGCTGATGACAACACTTGGCTGTCCGAGTTTACGTCTGGCAGGCCCGATTACCCGCTGCTCTTCGACAAGCAGCTCAAGCCCAAGAAAGCCTTCTACTCGGTCGCCAATTTCTGAGGACGTTTCGGATCCTGATTGGGTTTTGGCGTCGCAATTACGCAACACGGCGTAGCCGCAGCGCGCCTGCGGCGATCCTTCGGTCGACGTTTCTAGCTGCATTTTGAGAGGGTCATTGAAGATCCAAGCAACATGGAAGGCGGATTGAGCCGTTAGTGAAGGCTGTGCACACCATCTTTGCAGTTGAGTCCCTCTCCCGATCATTATGCTCAACGGACCCGCTCTCTGGCGGCAACTAGGACCTGCGATGAAGATCTCACCTGTGTCTCCTATGCGTACGAAGCTACTGAAAACATTTGTTCTGGGTGTCGCATTCGGAATGGTGAGTTGCGGGCTGGAGGATAACCTGTCTGAGGTCGTGCCCGAAGGTGACACCGGAAACGCGACTGGCGGCAAGTCGACTGGCGGCGCCGCCTCCACTACTAGGAAGTCCGGAACCGGCGGAAGCAGCAAGAACGGTAACGCGACGGGTGGTAAGGCCAGCGCGAGTACCGGTGGGAGTGACTCGGATTCGAACGATGTCGTCGGGGTCGGTGGAGCCAATGCTACTGGTAAGAGCTCCACAACGCGGGGTTCCGCCTCAACGGGTGGAGCAAAGGCTACCGGTAGTGGCGGGGCGAGCAACGCTGATGACACTGGCGGTGAGAGCGGCTCGAATGCCTCGCCGAAGGGCGGCTCCAACGGCCAGGGGTCATCGACCACTCGAACCACGAAGGCCGCGGCAGGCGGAACGGGAAATGCCAGTGTTCCGATGGGCGGCGCCAAGTCCAATAGTGCTGGCGGTGCAGGCAATACCAGCTCTAACGGCGGGACAAAGGCGACTAGTTCAGGCGGATCGGGCAATACGGGCAATGGGGGAGCTTCGACGGGAGGCAGCAAGGCAGCCACTGGCGGAGCTGCAACGGGCGGAGTCGCCACCGGCGGAGTCGCAACGGGAGGCAGCAAGGCAGCCACTGGCGGAGCCGCAACCGGCGGAGTCGCAACGGGAGGCAAGCCGGCGACCGGTGGAGCCGCCACCGGCGGGGCACCAACGACCACGAGCGCGCCGCCCATTACGGGCTCGTGCTCGGAAGGTCAGAAGGCACTTACGGCAAATGGGACGGGTACCCACTGCGGCTATACCTACGAGTATTGGAAGGACCAAGGCACTGGCACTCTGACGCTCAAAGCAGATGGCTTCAGCGTCGACTGGAGCAACATCAACAACCTCTTGGGACGTAAAGGGGTCCGACCGGGAACCGGGAACGAAGTCGTTGCCTACGAAGCTGACTACCAGCCCAACGGTAACTCGTACTTGTGCATTTACGGCTGGTTCAAGAACCCGCTCGTCGAGTACTACATCGTGGATAGCTGGGGCACGTGGCGTCCACCAGGTGGGCAAGGGCTTCAGGGCACCGTCACCTGTGACGGCGCTACCTACGACATTTACAAGCTGCCGAGGACGGGACCGTCCATCGAAGGTGACAACACGAGCTTCACCCAGTACTTCAACGTGCGTCAGCAGAAGCGTACGAGCGGAACCATCAACGTTGGCTGCCATATCGCTTCCTGGAAGGCTAAAGGCATGAGCGTCGGCTCCTTCTATGAAGTCTCGATGACCGTTGAGGGGTACCAGAGCAGCGGCAAAGCAGACGTGAAGTTCTCGATGAAGTGAAGCCGCCCTGCGGGGCGTACGTAAGGGCGATTGTCGGCGTGTTCCGGATGAGAATCCGAGCCACGCCGGCAGATTGTTTAGCGCCTTGTTCCGCGCGCTTGGTGCGCTCGAGACGGCCCAGCAAGCCGAAGAGGAGCTGTGATCGAACGGCGCTGGCAGGTTGGCGATTCAGCCCGCGCGCTTGGTGCGCTCGAGACGGCCCAGCATGCCCAGGAGTCCGTCGAGGATCGTGTACGGATGCGGTGGACACCCTGGAACATACAGATCGACCGGCAAGATGCTGTCGAGACTCGTCGCTACCTCGGGGTGACCGGCATAGGGGCCACCCGAAATGGCGCAGGCACCCACCGCGATCACGATCTTCGGTGCTGCCACGGCATCGTAGGTTTTCTTTAGTGCAAGCTCCATGTTCTGGCTGACGGGGCCCGTCACGATGATGCCGTCCGCGTGGCGCGGCGAAGCAACGATTTGAATGCCAAAGCGGCCTAGATCGAAGCCGATAGTGCCGAGCACATTGATATCGGCCTCACAGGCATTGCAGCCCCCTGCGCTTACCTGCCTGAGTTTAAGTGAGCGCCCGAACAGGCGTAGTAGCTCCGACTTGAGCTTCTGCTCAGCACGCTGAAACTCGCCGGACACCCAGAGAGCTTCCCGATTCTGGGCCGCCAGGCGGTACTCTCGACTGAACGTAATTGCCTGCTTCGGACAAGTCTTGGCACACTCGTCGCAGAAGAGACAGCGCCCCATATCGAGCGCCAAACCCGACGGTCGCGGCACGAGCGCGTCTGTCGGGCAAAGCTCGACGCACGCGGAGCACTGGCTGTCGCAAGCGGTAGGATCGATACTCGGCGCACCCCGGAAGCGATCCGGGAGCGTCGGTTCCACCGCGGGATAGGCAGCAGTACGGTAGCCTTGCTTGATTCGTGCGAGTAAGACTCTAATCATGGCCTATCCTTAGAGGTCGAATCCACAGTACGAGAGATTGAAGCTCTTATTGCAGATCGGAAAATCGGAAATCTGCTGGTTTCGCAGCGCCAATGCCAGCCCCTGCCAATTGTGGAAAGACGGATCGTAAACCTTATAAGTCGAGAAGCGGCCTTCACTGTCGGTGATGGCCACATGGCAGATTTCGCCACGCCAGCCTTCAGTCATGGACACCGCGATTGTATCGGGCTGAAGGGGACCAACGGGCTTCCGAAGCGGCCCCCCGGGAAGGCTCTCTAGCTGCTCTCGAATGAACAATGCCGAGCGTTGGATCTCGAGCCAACGCACGTACCCACGCGCCAATACATCGCCGGTGTGCAGCACCGACAGGGGGATCTGGGTGAGGCGATACAGCCCCGTCGGGTAATCGTGCCGTACGTCGCGTTCGAGCCCGGCCGCACGCGCCGCAACGCCGACCAAGCCTAGCTCTTCGGCGGTTTGTCGCGACACAGAACCGATGCCTTCGAAGCGGGCCTGCACGGTTGCCGAATCCCAAAGTAGTTCGATGGCTCCGTGTACGTCGCTCATAACGGTTTGGAGCTGTTTGGTCATCTTACCTGCGAGCTCCGCGTCGATGTCGTGACTCACCCCGCCCGGCCGAACCAAGGTGCGACCGAATCGGCTGCCGCAAATCGCTGCCGTGAGGTTCAGCATATCGCCGCGTAGCCGACCGCAATACGAGGCCGTGGGCAGGAACCCGACGTCTCCCGCGAGCGCTCCGAGATCACCCACGTGGTTGGCAAGTCGCTCGAATTCCAGAGCGATCGCGCGTACTGCGTGCGCTTTCGCCGAAGGTCGGCACGCGCCGAGTTGCTCCAACAGCTGGCTGTATGCCGTCGTATGGCCGATAGTGCTGTCGCCGGCTAGCGTCTCCATCTGATACACCGAGCGCTTGTGAGGACCTCCGACGAGGGCGCGCTCGACGCCACGGTGCTGGTAGCCGAGCGAAATCTCGAGGTGCATCACCTGTTCGCCGTGGCACTGAAATCGGAAATGCCCCGGCTCGATAACGCCCGCGTGTACGGGACCGACGGCGACCTCGTGCACCTCTTCGCCTTCGACCCGATAGTACTCCATTACGCCAACGGTCTTCGGGTGGGCGTTGTCGCGACCAAACAGATCCGTGCCCGTCGGATTCTGTTCGCTCCCGGCTGGGAGAAACCGCACGGGTTTGAGCCACGGATGCCCTGTGGGAAGAAGACCATGCCGCTCGGCGATCTCGCGCTCGAACAACTGCACTTGAGGGCACGCTTCCGCCATGCTGGGAAACGATCCTTCTACTGTCGTTCGGGCAAGGTACAGTTTTGATTCGCTGTCCGCGGCGAGCACCAAGTACATATTTAGTGACTTAGGCTCGTTCTTCGTGGGTTCGGCGAACAACGCCGATACTCGGCGGTGGAGCTTTGGTGCCTCGACGACCAACTCTCGAAAGGCCGCGAAATCGACGCTGGGTACCTCGGCTAGCGGCACTGACCCGGCATTGTGCAGACTGATGGTCATGGGGCTCTTCTCGACGACGGTGCTCATGCTGCCTCCAGCCAAACGGACGCCTCATGCAAGAGTTGGCTCACCGGCGGCGGCAAGTAGATGCCGAGCACGAGCACGAGCACGAGTAAGACCAGTCCAGGGGTGAAGGTCAACCAACGTTCGTTCGCGATGATGAAGTTCCCACCTTCTGTCACGGGGGCGGTCTCGCCTTGGACCACGGCCAGCACCGTGCTGCCCATCCCGATGAAGACTACGACGAGCAGGCTCAAAAAGGCCGAAGCCACGAAGTACTGACCATCTGAGAAAGCAGCGCTAACGATGGTGAACTCGCTGATGAATGGGCCGAACGGTGGGGACCCAGTAATCGCAAAGAAACCCAGCAAGAATAGCGCGGCCGAGACCGGCGCGCGCCCGAACGCCCCGCGCACGCCGTCTGTCGTCTTGCTGCCAAACGCACGGTGTATGTTTGCAGCCGAAAGGAACAGCACGCCCTTGGTCAGGCCATTGTTGATGAAGTGCAAGAGCGAGCCGAACACGGCCATCTTACCGATACCGATCCCGAGCACCAAGATCCCCATGTGCTCGACACTCGAGTAGGCCAGCATGCGCTTGAAGTCTTTCTGCCGCGCCATGAATACTCCGGCAACCAACATCGAGACCAAACCGAGGACGATCAGTGGTTGACGCGCGAACGCGGTCTCTCCCGCAGCGGCACATACCCGAAAGATGCGCAGGATAGCGAGAAACGCACCACTCGTCAGACCACCCGCGAGCAGCGCTCCTACCATTCCAGGTGCTTCTCCGTACGCGTCGGGCTTCCAACTGTGCATCGGTGCAAGCCCCATCTTCGTGCCGTACCCCACGAGCAAGACGACATACGCGACGTGCAGCCACGAGCGTGACATTGACGGCGCTGCTTCGACCAACTCGGAGAGCAGCAACGAAGGCTCGGTGCCACCGCACAGAACCGCATAGCCAAGCAAGAACGTGCCGAGCAGGGCCAGCGCAATGCCGACCGACCCGACCAGTAGGTACTTCCACGTGGCTTCGATCGAGAGTGAGTTGCGGTTGAAGTAGATGAGTGGGGCAGCGGACAGTGTGCACGCTTCCATGGCGACCCAGAGCAGCCCCAGGTGGTGCGCCATGGTCACCAACGTGAGCACCCCCTGAAATACCAGCACGCAGCAGCAGAAGATGCTGTTTCGCTTGCCAGCCCGTTGTGCCATGTAACCTGGGAGATAGAGCGCGCAAGCTGCGAACAGGATGGTGGTGAACCCGAGCGCGATCTTGCCGATTGGATCGAGTTCCAACCAGCCGTTGAACGCCACGATTGGTTGCTGCTGCGCGAGGGTGACGAACACCAGCGGGAGCTGCACGAGCGCTGCCAACGTGACGACCCAGGGCCGAATGCGATCCGAACGCACCAGATAGGCCAGCAGCGCGAAGGCGAGAGGAAGAGAAAAGAGGAGCACTGGCATGGCTTATTCTTTGAGCTGCGAGAGTTGCGTGGTGTCGAGCGAGGCGAACTCACGCTGAATATGGTTGATGATGATCCCCATCACGAAGATGCCGACGATCAGATCGAGCAGGACGCCCATCTCCACCATGAACGGCATGGCGTGTACCAGCGTCAGCCCCATGATGAACACCCCATTCTCGAGGATGAGGTAGCCTACTACCTGGGTGATGGCCTTGCGGCGGCTCGTCAGCAGGATCAAGCCCGTTAGCACCGTAGAGAGAGAAGTGGGAATCAGTAGCGAGCCGACGTGCTGAGGCGCGAGCGGCAAGGAGTGGGCAAAGAGTAACGCAAGGCTAGTGCCGAGGGCTCCCAGTAGCAAGGAAGGGACGAAGCCAATGAAGGGCTCCACCTCCTTGGGGATGTCCACGTCGCGCATCGCCTGAAAGAGCATGCGCGGGATAAGCCAACCCTTGAAGAGAATCGCACCCGAGGCAATCACCAAGGATTGCCAGGCAAAACTCTCATGTACGAAGAGGGCTACCAGTGCGAGGGCGATGCCCTGGCTACGCGAGCCGTTGATGATGCTGCGCATGCGACTGGTGCCCAGCATGAAGAAGTTGACCAGCAGCACAAGTACGAGAGATGCGTCGACGATTTGAGCCACGGTTACCTCGCGAGCAGAATGACGCCGAACCCAGAGAGTAGGCACGCCGCCACCAAAATTCGATGAACGTGTCGCATTTGAAGGCGCGCCATGACACTTTCGACGACGCCTACCGCAACGGCAAAGACGAGTAGCAGCCCAACGAAGAGACCCCACGCCGCCACGGGGTTCGCCGGATGAACGGGCATCACGAGCCGCACCAAGACGGCGCCTAGCACCAGCAACTTCATGGCTGCCCCGTGCAGAATCACGCCAAATAGCGGCCCGCTGTGGTCGAGCACCATGGCTTCGTGGATCATCGTGAGCTCGAGGTGAGTCGTGGGATCATCGACGGGAATGCGGCAGTTCTCAGCCAAGGCCACGATGAACAGGCTCACCAGAACTAGTGCCAGGGATGCCGGCGCGACTGCCCAGTAGCTCCCCTCCCCAAACATGGTGGAGAGCGACAGGGACGACGACAGCTTGGCCAGCACTAGCAGCCCCATGAACAAGGCTGGCTCGGCCAAACACGCGAAGGTCACCTCACGCGTGCCACCCATCCCCTCGAATGGCGAGCTTGTGTCGAATGCGGCGAGCACCGTGAAGAATCGTCCGAGGCCGAATAGGTAAGCGAACAGCACCAGGTCACCGGCGAAGGAGACGGGTGCTTGACCATACCCGAGTGGGAAAAGCAGACCCGCGACCGTTACCGTGATGAGGGACACGATCGGCCCCGCGCGGAAGATCCAGGTGGTCGTCTTGCTCAGCACCATATCCTTCCGCAGCAGCTTCCAGATATCGAAGTAGACCTGCAGCAGGGGCGCTCCCTTGCGTCCGGCAAACGCCGCTTTCGTCTTGACGATGACGCCTAGCAAGAGCGGCGGCAACAGCACCAAGACGAGAACATGAATCAGTATTTCGACAGCAGTCACGACCAATGGTCTCCTAACGCCACACGGCGAGCATGACGATCAAGGTCAGAAGCACGTAAAGTAGGTAAAGGTGCACGGTGCCGCGCTGGATGAAGCGCAACAGCTCCGCTACACGGACGATACCGCGCAAGCACGGCAGAACGAGCAGATCGAGGACCACCTCGGGCACGTGGCTCTCGAACGTCGAGGGCCTGGGATAGGTTCCAGCGATGTTGGGAGTCTTCACCGTTGGGCGAAGCAGACTGCGAAACATGCTCACCAGGTCATCCGCAATCGAAGACGCCGAGTACTGCATGCGGACGGACGGCGCGGCGTAACCGCAATCCCAGGTGAGGTTCCTCGGCTGCCGCGAACGACGCGTGTATCTGAACGCCAACAGGAGCACTACCGCGAGGCCAACCAAGACGCCGGACACGGCACTCAGCGTCGACAGACTTGGAGCGAGTGGCGCGACCACGGCGGCAAGCTTGGCCCTGCCCGTCGAGCCGCTCAGGTACGAGCTAGCGGGAAGGAGTACTCGAATCGGTAGTTGTGGGAATAGCCCGATGACCACGCACGCCGCTGCCAACACGTACTGTGGAATGCGCATCGGGAGTGGCGCTTCCTTCGCCGTTTCGGCGTGCGCAGCGCGTGGTTCACCCAGGAATACCACGGCGTAGACCTTGACGAAGCAAGCCGATGCTAGGGCCCCCACCATCGCCAAAATCGGAATGGAGAACGCCAAGGTGATTGCAGATAATCCCAAAGGTCTGGTCTGCGCGCTGAACATCCCGAGATACACGTACAG
>JBLNFG010000365.1:0-5655 GCA_050263495.1 Myxococcales bacterium
CGGAGGGCATGCGCGCGAGTGTAGTGTGCGACGCGATGGACGCGGCGACATTGCGCGCGAGACGGCCAGTCAGCTGAGGGTGCAGCACCCACAGGCGCGCTACGAGCTCGAATGGAAGACTCCGGAGCAGCTGCTGGTGGCCGCTGTGCTGGCGGGCGGGTCCCCGGGATGCCGCGGTCAACGACATGACGAAGGTGCTGTTCGCGTGCTGGCCCGACACACGCGCGCTCGCGAAGGACGACGTCGCGCAGTTCACGAAGGTGATCGAGCCGCTCGGGCTCGCACAGCAGAAGGCGCCGCGGCTCATCGCGATCGCTTCTTCAATCAGCGAGGTTCCGCGCAGCATCGAACAGCTCGTCGCGCTGCCCGGCGTCGGGCGCAAGACGGCGAACGTCGTGCTCACGCAGACGTTCGGGATCGCCAGCGGCGTCATCGTCGACCTGCACATGGCGCGCGTGGCGAAGCGGCTCGGGTTAACGCAGGGCCGACGAGCCGGATCAGATCGAGCGCGACCTCATGCAGCTCCTGCCGCGTGGCCGCTGTCTTGGAGCCTGCCGGGGCCGCCTGGCGCTCGGCTCTGGTCTCGTCTTGCTCGTACTCGCCGTGGTGGAATGGTGTTCGTTCGCCCGTACGCCGCGCCGCTTCACGACTGGGCCGCCACCTTCTGCGTACCGACTGCTGAGTGACCTCAGAGACCACGGGTCGACGTTGCGTACATTCAGGCATACATCCACGGACTGACTTCACGCTCAGTTCTCCTCGACGACTCACGGACCGTGCTTCAGGACGAAGCGGCAGTTAGGAGACGGCGTGCCCCCAGCGTGCCCCCAGCGTGCCCCCGTCCATCCGTCATCGGCCATAGCCCAGCGTCAAACCACACCAACCACCGGCCACCGTCATGCACGGGACCCGCTCGTAATGCGTAGCTCGTTCCGAGCCCCGAACGGGCCCGGGGAAGGGCCGTCAGCGGTCATGAGCAGGCACCAACGGCATGCGCCAGAGGCTTGAGCTGGCCGATTGGCGTGCCGTCGGATGTCTTCCCAAGCTGAGAATGACCCGGCTGATTCTGGAGCCATTCTGGGAGCGAGATCAGCCGAGCAAAGCTGCACGTCAGCGAACGGCTACGGTCCTTCGGTCGCAGTACCAAGCGTGAAGGAGCGCGTAACAGATCGTTCCGGACGTGCAATCGAGACCTACGGATTAGAAGTTTCGGCCACTGCCAGCGGCATATAGCCGGTCCTCCGGACGCATCCTCGGCGATTCAGAATGTGTCACCTTGCCAAGAGGTTGGTCTTCTGATCGGCTCTATCTGACGTGCGGCCATGGAAGGTGATGAGTCGCGCCATCGACGTGCATCATGATCAACTCGGGGTGCGTACGGGACTCACGACGCCGCAAACCCGTGCCAGACGTCGACTGACACCGAGTATCGCTGTTTCAGCGTTGTGCCTTGTCAGGTCGTGGATTGGCGGCTAATCGCTGTCGTCTCTTGACATGCTCTGGAGGCCTGAATCGGCCTGATAAGGCAGAAGTCGGGAGCCACTACGGGAGCCAGACCGACTGGACGTGTCGGCACGGCGAGCGACGACGACGGTGAGCAGCCAACATCTGCGAGGCTCCCCAAAGAGCCGGCGTGCCCCCGGACGGATGCATGGTCGAGACCTACGATCAAATGCTCGGCACTGGGGGGGTCAGGTTCGAGGACGGCAGGCGGTTCGAGGCATGGGGGGGCAAACTGAGGGGCTCCCGGGCTGAATGGAGGTGGCACCGCCTGCACGTCCTGGCACCTCATCAACGCTCGTAGCCCGTCGCTTGCGTCTCCCCAGGCCACCATGGCATGGAAGAGGTCAGGGGTTCGAGTCCCCTAAGCTCCACCAATTTCGAACATTCTTTCTATTAAACCAAAAGGACGCATAACCGATTTGTTCCGGTTGTGCGACTTTTTGTGTGTTTATTAGCTTCCAGATTACGAATTCGCGAGTTTGAGTCCCCAGGGACACCTTAGGGTAATTGTTTACAGCATGACTCTTATGCTAAGTTCAAGAGAGTTATATGGCGAAGCCGGGAAAATCACATAAGGCAGCTTCCTACACAGCGGCTTGGGTCGGCTTGTTAACTGTAGCAGTCTTCTTTCCTGGAATTAAAAAGGATTTAGCCGGAGCGTCAGTGAACGCTCTGGAAGTGGCTTTCATTATCCAAGCCGTGATTCTAGGTGCCTCCAGTATGTGGCTCCTAGCAAGGCCGGCCTCTTCTAGAGCGGCAGGTATTGTCGCTTTATCCTTGATTATTTTCGCAAGCGAGATTCTTTACGGCATATTAATCGCTCGACTGTGGGTTGACTCCGGCTATGCGGTTATCGCTCTTGTTCCCGTGGTACCTCTCTTAATTCTCGATTCTATCGGGATAGTCTGCGGAGTAAGATCATACAGGTTTAAGACGGGGATCGTAAATGAGACTGAGGACAAAGTAAGCAATGTCTGACTGTATCCTACCAAAAGCATCAAAGCTCCAATCATAGTAGCCGCTCTTAGCGATGGTAACCCCATCTCCCGAGTACAACCGTCACCTTGGGCTTGTTCGCATACTCGTAGGACTTTATCCCTTCTTCATAGGTGCGGCGATATATATGTTCGTGCGGCGACTTACCAAAAAGCGAGCGATGGCGGTATTAACCGCTATATTGCTGATAGCCGCCTATATCGGCTTGCAATACTTCGCATTGGCCTATGGCCTACATCACAGTCGTCCAGGAGATTTTTGATACCCATCGGTCTGCGTATACCGCTGACCGGACTCTACCATCGTAACCAGAGACCCATCTCTATTGTGGTAATGCTCGGGTATAGAGCATACTTATAACTGCGATGAACAAAACGAAATTCGTTGAAATAATTCATGTCCTGCCGTCTGTTTTCGAGCTTGTTATGCTTACCGGTTGGGTCTTAGGTCTCACGCAGCCCCAATATAAATTCGTAGCACAAACGACACTTGTCACCGGCCTTCCTGGAGTGTTAGTCACATCTTTGATAAGCGTCATAATTGCACTTGGGTGCCTTAGAAATCGTAAATCAAAAATTGCCCTAGCCATAAACACCATCCCGATAATTTTGTTCGTAGGTTTCGCCTGGTGGATAATTTATTCATTTGATAAGGCCTTTAGCCATTTCACCTTTTAGATAATCGGGTGCTAGGGGCTAGGGCAGGAATGCAAGTCGGCGCAGGCGTTCTGGGTTATCACATAAATAACTTCGCTATGCAAGCGATCTGGAGGTAATCAATTGAGGCTACCAAGCAAATGCAACTGCAGGTTAAAAGAAGCGGGAACAATTGGCGAGCGGGGTAATTTTGCTGCAGGGGTAGTTGCCAACATCGTGCTTGCATTCGGATCGGTATTCGCCGTGGTTGCCACCTCAATTTCTGGAGATGCCAAATTCCTTGTCATTCCGGTGCTTTGGGTCGGGGCAAATCTCCTGAGTGCAGTTATTAGCTTTGCTAGGAGGCGGGCAGAGGTCACACAAACGGCTGCTCACTGCGATACGCCCTGCTGAACCTGTTGTTTGTGGGCCAATGTACTGAGCGGGGTCGCACAAGCCTCTAAGCGACTTGGCAAACAGGTTTGCAAGTAGCGGGCGGTCAGGCTTTAAGTTGCGCTTATCAAAGGTGCGAAATAAATACACTCGGAGGGGAAGTGAGGAAAGTTGCTAGACGACGATTTATCGATGGCACCAACCTCGACCACTCGGCCAAATAGGGCAACAAAGCTCCAGCGAACTGCGAAAGGTTTGAGTAGACGAGGCGCACGAGCTCCAGCAACCCCAATCGAGTCGATGATCCCCATGGCCAGGACCACCACCTCAGTGCCACCCGCTGGCGCGACAGACACATGGTGCTGCTGTGGACACCGACACACGCACAAAAGCGCGAAAGTCGAGCGGTGTGAGGCGAGCCTCGCTAGTGTTCGTCGCGCCAGTCGTTATCGACGTTGGGCCGCGACCGCGTCCCAGGGGGAAGGGGGAGCATTCGATGAAGAGATTGCGCAGGATTCTTGGGGGTTTCATCGCCACGGCGGCTCTGGCGGCCGGGTTACTTGTGGCCGCAACTGGGCCCGCCTCGGCCGACTACGGGCCGGGTGCGATCTATCAGGTTGAGATCTCGGCCAACAACGTGGGCCGCGACGCTCGTAGTTCCGGTGATGGTGTCTGGTTGTGGATCGCGCTGTACCCAGACCACACAGGTGATTACGCAGGGGCCGACTGCATTCACAGCGGCTCGGGCGGTCCGAACGGCGCCGGGCACCAGCGCGGAGACGTGACCTGGACCGACTCGGGCGGCATTCTCACCATCGATGGCGTCGAACTGGTCAATAAGATGTTCCCGGTCACGATCAAAGTCCCGGACAGCTACGGTCACTACGTGCTGCCCTCGGACAGTGTCATCACCGAGTTTGCGCTCGGCTCGATCGGCGGCATGGCGCAGGTACAGATCGCGCCGTAGCGGAACCACACCCACTGGGGTCTAATCAGAAGAGGGCCACGTCGAAACAAGTTCCGGCGTGGCCCTCAGCAGACTAAATCGGATGGGTTTAACCAGTAGTTTGCGTCAACGATGAAGAGCGGTGACACGTCCCAGCAATCCCCACCTCATTCGCGTGTTTGGGGGTTGCCTACCAGCTCCGACACGGCTTGGCCGCCGCATTGTCACGCCCGCAGCACGTAATGCCCGCCAAACCGTGGCCGCGTCAACGCTGAACCTCTCGCCCAGTCGCGCTAGCGACCAGCCCTGCTCATATAGAAGTGGTGCCGTCCCAAGGTCACCTGCCGCCAGCCCACGCAGGCGCTGCGGGACATCGGACCGTCGTAGCAGTGCGCTTACCGTCGTTCGATGCACACCGTACCGTTGCGCCAGCTCCTTCATCGTTTTGCCGTCACGGTACGCAGCCGCTAAAGCTGTGACCTGATGAGGAGCGAGCCGAGTTTGGGTCTGTCTAGTGGCGGGTTGCTCTGGGTATCGCCCGGTCGATGTTGCTTTGAAACCTGACTTGGGCCACGATCTGGCGCTCTCGACGGGGAATCTTGCCCTGACAAGGGCGTTCTCACTCCGGGCGGCCGAAAGGTGTGCACTAATTTGGACCTGCGGGGCGCTGATGTGACCGCCGAACACCGTGACGCCAGCGGCGAGCTCAGGGTCGATCAGCTCTCGATGGCCGAGTCGACGGCCTGGAGGAACAAGGCGAGAGGTCGAAGCCAGGACGCAGATCTGCTGTCGACAGCCGGCTATGACGATGCTGGCACCCTCGGGTACCTCGTCTTGGCTGTGCAGACGTCCAGGAGCGCACCGCGGCCGTCCGGCGGTACAGACATCGGACACTCCGATCGCACGGCCGAGGCCAAGTCACCCAACGACAGCCCGCGATCGCCGAAGCGCCCGGAATGGCGTGCGCACTAACTTGGCCCAAGTCGGGTCCTGAGCTCGCAGGCAAGCCCGTGTTGCTCGACTTGACGCCAACTGAAGTTGAAGCACTAACCAAGCAAGCCAGGGACGTGGCCATTTTTGAAGTACGGCGCGCAAACCAGGAACCGGCCCACTATGCGCTCGACGCGAGCGACTTTGACCAGGCCGCGCACGACAAGCCGATGGCCGACTTATTGCGCGAAG
>JBLNFG010000366.1:0-2654 GCA_050263495.1 Myxococcales bacterium
ATCATCAGCGACGAGGTCATCCCAGAGACGCACAGTCGCGGTTACCAGACGCTAGCCACGTTTAGTCTGATTGGTGGTTTCGTCTTGATGATGTATCTGGATTCGACGCTGAGCTGAGACCCGGGCTGACAGCATTCGCCCCCGCGCGCCTATCGACCGCGTTGGTCGAAGAATCGATCGATGACCACGGCATCGCGGGAAGTGATCCCATACCAGCCGTATACGAGGGCATCCAATTGCTCGCGTTGAGCGAGGCTCGGCTTTGCGTTACCAAGCGAGCGAACCAAGAGTTCCATCTCTCGTGCGCGTTGCGCATCGGTCGGCGGCGCCGGTAGCGCCCGCAAGTGCGCCACTTTAACCTGAGGAAAGGTGCGTTGGCGTGCATCACGACGCGCCGCCATGTGCACGGAACGCACTAGAGTAGAATTGAGCAGCCCCACCAGCACCGCGGCGCTGAATTGGGTACTCCCGAACCCCGCTAGCAGTGAGTTCCTGAACGGCAATCCGCTGTGCAACGCAGCAATCGTATACTTGGCGGTCTGACGGACGACGAGCTCGACTTGACGGTACTCCTCTGCCTCGCGCAAACGGCACGACAGCGCTCGCAGCCGCTCACGATCGGCGTTCAAGAATACCCGCGGCGCGCCAACGGTAAATTCCGACACGTCCTTGCCTTCGAGCAACGGATACTCAAAGGGGGGGCTGGGCGCGTCCGCACGCAACAACATCTCGCGCGTAACTTCGGCAGCGGTCTGAAACCCGTATTCCTTGAAGCAGTCGCCCGGAAACCGATCGAGCCGCTCGAGCTGCACCAAACACTCCGGTACCTCGACGCGCTCTGCGGCCGCGTCGAGCCCGCTGCGCTCCGCTAGCACGAACGGCGCTTCGCTCTCGCGACTTGCGGCATCTGCGTCGGCAATCAAGCCAAAACACGGCTGCACTACGCCCTCGAAGGCGTCTTGCCCATACTCGACGAGCTCCGCATCGACACGGTGCGTGCGCGTCAGGACGCATCGCATCGGTCGATAGCCGTCGAGATCCGCGATTGGGCTCGGCACTAAGAGCGCAATCCTGCCGGCGGGAGCGAGCCGCGCTGCGAGTTCCACGAAACACGCCTGCATCGTTGGATAACCGCGAAAAGCCTCGAAGCTTTTGGCTAACCAGGCGCGACGCTGCTCGGATAGCGGTTGAGTGGCGCGACCGGCATAGGCGACCCAGGGTGGGTTTCCAATCACCAGATCATACGCACACTCGTCGTGGACCTCGAGCGCGTCGGTGATGCGCAGTTGCCGATTCAGCTCCGCTGCTTCTTCGTCACCCCCACGGCTCCACAAAAGTAGCGCCGCTTCGGCAATCGCAATAGCGAGCGGTTCGATGTCGAATCCGGAAAAGTGCACGACGATCGCGCGACGCAGTTGGTCGTCGGCAATGCTCACGCCCTGGGCACGCGCGAGTTCACGCGCCACGCCGAGGAGGAATGCGCCACCACCCATGGACGGATCGCACACGCGCGGTAGGGGCCGTCCCGGCTCGAGCCACGGCGCGATCGCCGTCTTCACGACGGAATCCACCACGCCCCGCGGCGTGTAAAACATGCCCTTCTGTTTGCGTTGCTGGCTCGGCGCAAAGTGGAGCTTTCCGCGCTTTTCGTGCGCGGCGAGCGCCAGTAGGGATTCGAGCAACTCACCGAGTTCTTCCGGACCTGCGGAGGCAACGCGAAGTGGTTCGAGCTTGCGCCAATCCGTCGCGAGCGAGCGCTCCTCCACGCCGCAAATGCGGTCGTCGAAGAGCCGCCACTTGGCAAAACCTTCGCGCTCCGTAGCTAACCCGAGCACGGCCGACCGCAACACGTCGACCGTCACGCGACGTTGCAGTGCAGCCAGGCGTTGGGCGTCAAGCGGCGTGCCCGCGCCGAGCTGACCAAAAAACGACTCCGCCGCTGTAGAATCCGCTGTAGCAGCAACGTCTGCGACACCTCGCTGCGCAGCACTGGCTGCTTCGGGTTCACCCTCCCGCTCGAGCTCAGGTAGCTCAGGCGGCGTGCTACTTGACCCAGCTTTCTTTGGGCGTCGCTTCGCACGCGAGGGGACGGGATTGACGGGCTCGGCTGGTGCGAGCAGCGCTAGCATGGACGCTTCAAAACGCTGGATTCCAACCGCGACCAGGCTATCGCTGGGCGGTAACGACGAAAGGCTGGTGGACATGGTCTCGGCCGTGCTTTCTTGTGCAACCTGAACCAGCATCAGCGGGTTCGATGCTCGACTCAGTTGCGCTGCGTGCCCGTGTAAAAGGGCGCGAACTGACGCTCGCTGAGTCTTTTTTCAACCGTTTCTCATCAAGCGAGCGGCAAGTGCAATGGCCGACTTCATGCCTTTTGGATTGGCCTTGCCGCTCCAAGCGATGTCATAGCCCGTCCCGTGATCCACGCTCGTGCGCACGATCGAGAGACCCCAGGTAACATTGACCGCGTCACCGAAGGCCAGTAGCTTCATCGGAATAGTGGCTTGATCGTGATACATCGCGACCACGCCGTCGTAGGCTCCGTTGTTGGCCTTGCGATACGCCGTTTCTGCACCGAGCGGTCCAAGCAACTCTACCTTGCGCCCTAACCGTTTCTTCGCGATCTCGATGCCCGGAACGATCGCCGTCGCTTC
>JBLNFG010000367.1:0-11499 GCA_050263495.1 Myxococcales bacterium
AGTTGGACCGTAGAGATTGAGGCTATAGAAGAGCTCTAGGACGCGCTCGGTTCCCAGAGTTAGGTAGCCGTCGCCAATGAAGCCGTCGATACCTCCGGCGCGGAGATAGTCGGCATGGCTACGTGAGAGCCAACTCACAGCGCAACCAACACCCAGCAAGTCTCCCGCGCGTCGCCAAGGTGTGCCGCGAGTCACCGCTCCAAACGAGAGGGAACGATCGGAAGACACGTAGGAGTACACCTCAGTTTTGCCGTCGGCGTACATGCCGCGAAAGAACAGTCCAAGATCGCGCGTGACACTTTGCTCGAGACTTATACCAACCCCAACTTTGACGTTGGGTCGGCGCGCCCAGCACAGGTCCGGTGCAACGGCGTTCGAAGACCCGTAATTGAATGACGCACAGGAGGCCGCATTGTGGCGATTATCCCGGGCGTACTCTGTCAGTGCATCCTCGAATCGCCCCATGACTTCGCGGTTTCGGTAGCCCAAGAGTCGGATGGCTCCTGGCCGCCCGAACCAGTGATGATTGAGCTCGAGCTCCATCTGGTCTCCGAAGTAACGGTGCAGTCGGTAATCGATCTCCAGCTGATTTGGGTGCTTTGGCGGCGTGACCCGTGCGAACCGAATTGCCCAATCGTCGTGAATGTATTCAATGGCGCCCCCCCACGCATAGCCGCGAGCATCAGCTGCGAAATCAAATGCCGAGTGGGCCAGGAAAGCCATGTTGAAGAACTGCCGTCGGAGGTCTCCCGAGTACGCATTCTTATCAAAGAGGTCGAGGACACTGAACTTCCCCACGGTGAATACGAGGCGTCGGGATGACGTCACATGGCTCAACTGCAACGGATCCGACGTTTTCTCGACGGGGCTGCCCCCTAGAGCAATCGTCTGGCGTAAGTAGAGCCGTGAGTTATACGGCGTAGGTGCCATCGACCCACTCTTCTGTAGCTCGAAATTCTGGACAGCCCCACCCAGCCCTTTGAGCTCCGACAACGCCCGAAGTGAGATCACTTCGGGAACCCAATACAGTTCGGCGCCGTGCCAGAGTGCTACGCCGGCGTATAGCGTGGCGGTGGCCGTAAAACTATGTTCCGACTCGGTGCTGAGCGAATTCGAGCTACCGTTAAGATTGGTGTATCGAGCTGAAAACGGCGCCTTCCAGCTCGAGATATGGGTGACCTGACCATAGGCGTTCCACCGTTCACGTTTGAAATCGTGCTGCCCTCTTTCCGCCAAGAAGTTCATGAAGTCGAATGCCTCGTCGTCACGAGGGCTCGGCTCTGCCACCTGGGCAACCGCGTTCGACGTTGCCGTCGCGACGCATGCGCCCAGCATCAACCGCGCTAGGCGACGGAGCAGCGCGCGTCCGCGGGTTGCTGCGCATGGTGCACGCTGCAGTCGCCGTTCGGGCAAGCTTCTAGCAAAGCGCGCTGCACCGAAATCCTCAACCCACGTTTTCGCGTGAGCAAGTCTACGCGTCACGCTGAGCATGGGGGCTCACGAATCCCTGAGAATATCCGCCACTATGGCAGGATCTTCGAAACTGACGGAAAGTTCACGAAGCTGTAGCGCAAGCCCGAGAACGCGAGCGTAGCTCTGCTCCGGTGACAGCAACGAAATTCGTGAGAGGCCGCTATGGATTCGATCGACGCGAATGCGATAGCGCACGGGTAAGCGGCTCGTCATGGCGGGCCAAGTGTGAGCACAACCACCATTCTGGAGCAAGCTGGGGCGGAACCCCGCTCGAACTGGCTCCCGCCATGTGATTTTCTTCACGCGAGTGTTGCTGCATGGTTTCTCAAGGCGTCTTCACGGAGGTATCAATCGACGTGCCCCGGCCTGCGAACCATTTGAAAAAGAACGCGCGCAGACGCTTGCTTTGTGCCTGCCTCCACCCGCTCGTCCGGGCTCCGCCGCGGCCTCGCGACCTCCTCCAAGGGCAGTGCTCGCCGCCGCTGCCGCGTCGACTGCGCCTGCCCGGAAGGAGGTTCTGTCGGCGCAACCCGGAGGCGAGGGCTCGCATAACCTGGCGCATGGTTCGTTCTCAATCCGGCATTGTTGCGAACTGCTCCCGAGCCTGGACGTGTTGCTTGTCTGTGAAGTAGCCCATCAGGGTACCCTTCGGGCGTCGCGTTTATTGTCATTCGCGACGAGCGGAACGTCGGATATCGTCCTAAACGCCGTAGTTGCGCGCATCATACCGTTCCGCGTTGCACTCGGATCGGCTACCCTCCAGCCCAATGGCAACCAAGCGCACCACCACTCCGGCTAGAGTGTTTACGGACCAGGAATTGGAGCAGGTCGCTCGCGAGCTCGTAGAGCGCATGCCAGGGCTCGCCAGCAGTGATTTCAAGAAGGTGCTTGCAGCGGACTACAAGAAGGAAGAGAAGCGCGTAGTGCAGGCCGCAACGGCGCTGGCCGCGCGTCGCGAACTCTACCGCTTCACCAGTGGCAAGAAGGCGCGATTTTTTCTGCGCGATCCATTCAACGACTTGGTTCTAGCGGTCAAGGATGCGGTCGCTGACGGACCGTTGCGCGAGGCAGATCTGAAGTACCGCGTCGAGTCGATCCATCGCGGTTATGCAGACCTCCTCAAGGGTTGGATGAAGGGGGCGCTGTTGCGAGCAGAGCTGTTCGTGCATCGTCCAGCGAAAGGTTCCACGCTCAAACGCTTCGGAGTGACGCCGGACATGGGGGTGCTGCTCAAAAAGGTGGTGGCCGAACTCAAGAAGGTGCTCGGTACCCCTGCTGGGCGAAGCATTTCCACTCCGCAGCTGTTCGCGAGCCTCGCGGCGGAAGTTGGGTTCCCGTCAGTGCTACCGAGCGCCACGCCCGTGACTGAGCAGCAGCAGTTCATGGCAAAGCTCAACGAATTGACTCAGGCGTCCAAACCGGGTTCATTGCTATCAGTTCGTGATTTGCGGGCCCAGCTCCCGTTCGAAAAGGCGGAATTCGATCGGATTGCACTCGAACTTGCCACGAGCGAACGCGTGATCTTGCACTACCACGACTTTCCCGCTTCGCTCTCCGAATCAGCGCGAGCCGAGCTCATCGTTGATAGCCGCGGCAATCACTTCATTGGTATTGCACCACGGAGGTAGCAATGGACGACGCATTCGTGGCAAACCCGTTCCAAGACAACGTCGTTCAGGACGCTTGGCAGAGTCCTGCCGACGTGAGCGAGATCCATGACGACGTGTTCAATGCCTGCCTTCGCGGTATTGATTCTGCAGCCCACGGGGTTCCCGACTCGCTGCTTGTGTATGGTGAGGCAGGCTCTGGAAAGACTCATCTGCTCACGCGCCTGCAACGTCACTTGGTGGAGACCGGATCGGCCGCCCCCGACCGGGTGTTGCGTTGCGTGTTCGTGTTCGTCCGGTTGCAGACCAGTCCGTCGTTGCTTTGGCAACACGTCCGGAAGCGTCTTTCATACGACCTCATGCGTCGCGACCAAGGGATCACCCAGCTCCAGCGACTGATCGCCCATCAGATGAGTCTTTCCCAGGGAGCTTCTCCACGCGCCAAGGTGATGGGGCTTAGGGTTCTGAGCGACGCGGATCAAGGCACGATTGTTCAACACCTGGCCGCGGTTGCGCAAACGCTCGGTGTCTCGCGCGACTTGCACGTAGTGCTCGAGCATTTGGTATGCAATCGCCATGTGCGTGATGCCTTCGCTTGGTTAGCTGGAGAAAGCCTCCCCGATGCAGTCTTGACCCAACTTGGAGTCGGTCCCGATGTGGCCGAGGACCGGGAGTCTGCGGCAAGGGAGCTCGTCACCGCACTCTGCCGGCTTGCTGGCGAAACGCTGCCTATCGTGTTCTGCTTTGATCAAGTCGAGGCTTTGCAACGAGGTTTGGACGACAAGGACGCATTTTATCGCTTCGGTCGCATGGCGGCTGATCTGTGCGACTCGGATCCGAATGTGTTTTTGATTACCTGTTTGCAGAGTTCGTACCTCGAAATATTCAAATCATGCATTCGAGGTGCGGATCGGGATCGGATGGCGAGACGCGAGGTTGTGCTGCAAAACCTGACGCGGACACAGGTCGAAAAGCTCATCAAGGCACGTTTGGCGCAATTGGGTCAGTGCGGCTCGGACCAGCGTGAGCCCTTTGCGCCGCTGTCCTCGGCTTTTGTCGCCGGACTGGCGGCGGAGATCCCTTGTGTTGCGCGGCGCGTGCTCACGAATGCTGCCCGGGCATTCGAGGAGCAGCAGCACGGGCATCGCACACCGGCACCGAATACGGAGGGCTTTCTGCGCAACGAGTTCGACACTCGCCGAGTTGCAGCCATTCGCGAGTCGAGCCCCGCTGACACCGAGCGGCTTCTGCTGCAAGGGCTCGAGGCAATGTCCATTCTGCGTGGTGTACGCGGTTACGTGCCCGAGCCCAAAACGGCGGATTTTATACTAGATGGTGAGCCTAAGGTGGCAGTCGAGATTTGCAACGAGGCCGACGGTCGCAGCCTTGGTCCTCGACTGAAGCGCATTCTTGCGAACGCTCCTAGGCCCGATGGTGCACGTACGGTGATCCTGCGAGATCCAAGGCTCCCCATCGCTAAGAGTGCCACCAAGACGCGCGCGCATCTGAAGGCACTCCGTAGCCAAGGGATTGGACTAGTCGAGCCAAGCGTCGAGGCATTGGCTGCACTCGCAGCCCTTGGTGAGCTCTTGGCAGACGCTAAATCTGGGGACCTCACTAATGACGGTTCCACCATTTCGGAGCAGAATGTACTCACTTGGCTGCGCGGTCTCGGCACAGACCTGTTGGTCGAGCCCGTGATGATACTTCTCAACGAGATCGGAAGTGAGCAGCCTGTGGCAACGGACACGACCGCGGATGATTTGGCGGAACTGCTCTCGCGCAAGCGTATCTTGGAAGTCGAGATCGCCAGCGCTCACCTCGACATCCCCTCCTCTCGTGTAGTTGAGGTGGCGCGGCATAGGACGGATCGATTCCTCCTCTTGGATGGCCCTCCCGAGGTGGTGTTGGATGTTGCGGGCGTCGTCGCCGAGTCGGAGCCAATGTCATGACCGTTACGTTGAGCGTCAGCGACGTGCGCGCAGCACTTCAAGGGGCAGCTGGTCCTCGGGATTCTGGTGTTGGCGAACCGGCAACCCTTCTTCTGGGTACGATTTTTCACCAGACCTTTGCGGACTTGGTCGATCCCAATCCCGAAAAGAGCGGCCTGCGCATTATTGCTGAAGGCAAGGACGACGAGAGCCGCCGGCTGGAGCAGCTACTCTCGAGAGCCTGGTCTCGACTCTTTGCTCCTCGTATCGTGCGCCACGCTGCATCGCTCAGGGACGCCAGTGCTCAGGTCCTGATGTGTTGGCGCGCCACGCAGAACCTTTGTCGATGGCTTGATGCAATTGTCTCTGAACTACTCGTCAGGCAACCCGAGCTTCATGGTACATGGGAAAAGCTGCACGAACTCCTGTCGGCGGAGGTGCCGATCTCCTGCGAGTTCGAACAGCCAGATTGGACCGAGCCAGTCAGACTCGTTGGAATTGCTGACTCGATCCTGCGCGTACCCAAGACGTCGGCGTTCTGCGCCTTGGAATTGAAACTCGGCCGAGCCACTCCAGTCGTCGATCTTGGGCAAGCCGTTCTCTATCATCTGATCTTGACGCGCACGGGACGGCGCGCGGAGCATTCCGCTTTGTCGCTTGCCCGCTTCTCTCCGGATTTGGACGAGCAATTGGTGCAAGCCAATGCGCTCGAACCAGCGCAAGAACGGCTACTCGAGTTAATTGGCACGATCGCTGGGGTAGTATCCAAACAGAAACGTCCTTCAGACATACCGGATCTCGCTCCCGTGTCATCACGGCGTTCGGCGATCGCCGAAGACTTATCCAGACGTCTGCAGCGTGCCTATCGAGAACAAGGCGTTGGCGTCGAAATGCGCGGCATGCCGCAGATTGGTCCACGTTTCCTTCGGTTCGAAGTACGCTTGGCCGCGGGGATGCGCCTGGACGGTCTGCGCCGTCGTACTGAGGAGGTGCAGCATCGCCTGGCACTTTTGCGAGAACCTTTGATCGTGCAAGACGCGGGTCGTCTATTCGTTGATATTGAGCGGCCTGATCCCGAGTCCGTGCCGTTCCACGCAGTTCTGCCGCAGCTTCCGAAACTCGACGCGCTGCGCGGCTCTGCCAACGTACCTCTCGGAGTGGATTCGGCGAATCACCTTCAATTCGCAGATCTCGCCAGCTCTGGCCGTTCCCACATTCTGGTGGCGGGCACAACCGGTAGTGGCAAAAGTGAGTGGCTCCGCATGGTGATTGCTGGACTCATCGCCTCCAACACGCCAGAGACGGTTCGATTCGTCACCTTGGATCCTAAGCTGGCAGCATTCGGTGATCTCGAGCGTTCCAGCTACCTGTGGCGCCCAAACTCATGGTGGATACCGAATGCCGAGACTACGCCGAGCGAGGTATTCCTCGAATTGGTCGAGGAGATGGACCGTAGATACGCTCTCGTACACGACGCTGGCTGCGACAACCTTCGCGAATTCGTCGAGAAGACCAAGCAGCCCCTCTTTCGCATTGTCTGCGTCTGCGATGAGTACTTCGCTCTGATTGCACAGCAAAAGCAAGAGAAGCAGGCGATCGAACACGCCGTGGCGTTGCTGGGCGCCAAGGGGCGCGCAGCGGGTGTGCATCTAATCCTTGCGACGCAACAACCGAGCAGAGCAACCATTTCCGGAGCAATTCAGGCCAATCTCCCCTGCCGCGTCGCGCTCTACCTACCAAACGCGATCGAGTCGAACATGATCCTAAGCCAGTCTGGTGCGGAACGACTTACTGGGGCCGGCGACCTCCTGTACAAGGATTTCGGGACACCAGTGCGCCTCCAAGCTCCCTATCTGACGCCAAAGGAACGCGCCACGTGGTTGCGACGGTAGTTCGCCTGTCCGCACGCTGCTCATCAATGTTTCATTCCGTCACGGGAGCAGGTGGCAACGAGCCCCGAGGGACAAGGAGTCGTCCAGTCTCATTGAAATAGGGTAATGGACCGCGAGGATAGTTCGACCTTGCCGTGTATTGGGAGAGCACCCCACCGAAGGCGCTCGGGCATCGAGTATCACCCCGTCGTTCCGAGCGTCAGTGCTCTCTTCGATGCTTGCGTCGAAGGACGACGCGCGAATGCCGTGGGCAACTGCGACACGCGCCGGCGCAGTGTCGTATGGGCGCGCGCTTGATCGCCGGGAGTGCACCGACCACGTTGGTTCAGTGCTTTCGCATTGTCGATCAGCAAAGACAGTTGCGTAGCGAGTGACGTGTCCGCGCTGGTGTCCGCCAGCGGACAGGTCGGGTCCTGTCGACTTGTCTTCGCGCGTCGATTCCGGTGAAGGCCGTTCAGGCCAACGAACTAACAGCCACACGCAGAAAGCTGCATTGGGACGAGGATCCAAGCAGACTTCCGATGCAGACAGCATTTGGTCCAGCGCAGCGGCGTCATCGTAGCGACTTCGAAGACGTGGACACGACGGAGCTCCGGTGTGGATGTCGAACGTGCGCATTTTCTGTAGAATGCCTGACGAATTGAGGCCGAATGGGAAGAGCCAGTTCGAGTAGGTGAGGGCGCGAGTGAGCTCGAGAATGTCTGGCACGAGTGCTGCAACCAGCTGTGGACGTGTGACTCGTGAGTTTACGCGGTCATGCACTTGGAGGCGCTGCGCCGGCGGTAGGCTCACGCAAGCCTTCACGGAACTGACAGCTTCAGGCTAGGGGGATGACTTTGGCTATTACATCCACAATCCCTAACGCGGGTATTAGCGGCATGGCGCTGTACGTTCCTCGTCTGCGCGTCGACTTGGAGCGATGGTGTCACTGGACGGGCAACGACTGGGGGAAGGTAAGTCAGGTCGCCGGCTCCAGCTTTCGGGTCTGTGGTCCGCGCGAGAACGTCTACACCATGGCGGCCAACGCGGTTCTCCGCCTGATTGAGAAATACGACATTGATCCCGAGCGCGTTGGCATGCTGGCACTCGGCACTGAGTCTAGCAGGGACAACGCCGTGGGCGCGGTCATCGTTCGAGGGATGGTCGATCAAGCCCTGCCAATCTTGGGGCTACCTCGACTCTCCAGAAATCTCGAGGTTCCCGAGTTCAAGCACGCCTGCCTTGCCGGCGTATATGCCCTGAAAGCTGCACTCCGCTACGTATGTTCGGACGGCGCTTCGAGAGATGCAATCGTCGTGGCTGGCGACATAGCTCAATACGAGCGCGGTTCAAGCGGTGAGCAGACTCAAGGTGCAGGTGCAGTAGCCATGTTGGTACAGCGCCATGCCAAGATGCTTCAGATTGATCTCATGCATGCTGGCACCGCATCAGCGTATCGTGGTCCGGACTTTCGCAAGCCCTTTGCGCGCTACCAGAGTCCAGAGTACCAAGAGCATGCAAAGTACTTGCGGGACTTTCCGGTTTTTAGTGGGAAGTATTCCACGCTCTCCTATCTCGACGAGATTGTGCATGCGGTAGAGGGCATGCTGTTACGGTTGGGCTCCGACGATGTCGATTACTTTCCGCGAGTGCATACCTGGTTCTTCCATCGTCCGTATCGAATGATGCCAATTCAGGCCATGAGCTTCCTGTGCGTTCGGAGACTGGCGCACGGTCGTGAAGAGACTTGGGACGCCTTGGAGGCGTTATGTGCGGCAGCGGGCGTACATGCTCGCGACGTAATCGATGAAACGTCGAGGCACCCCGATCTGTACGCTGCGATTCAAGCCGACTGCGCAGGCATAGACAACCACTACGCGGCAACGATTTCCGCTGCGCGCGCGCTGCGCAGCACGGGTGAGTTTAAGTCATTGGTCGAACAGAAGATGAGCCTTGGAAATCAAGCCGTCCTGCAACTCGGGAACTTGTACTCCGCGGCGCTACCTGCATGGCTTGCCGCCGGAATTGAAGACGCGCACTTGCGTTCAATCGACCTAACAGGAGAGCCCATGGTGATGCTGGGCTACGGCAGCGGTGACGCGGCCGAGGCAATTCCAATGTTGGCACCAACGGGGTGGCAGGAAGCTGCGAGCCGGATCCGAATCGCAGAGTCGCTCGCCCACCCAACTGATCTCACGCAGACGCAATACGAATCGATTCACAATGGTGAGGACGATCCCTGTTCCAACCATCCGCGCAGGAGAGAGTTTGTCATTTCACATGTGGGATCGAAGTACGAGAAGGAGTTTCAAGACTTGGGCGTCGAATACTACGACTACGTCACGGAAACCGCGGCGGAGTAGCTGGAGAAACACGCATGACAAGCACCGTCTTCACGCCGACTACGTCGGTAGGTATCGTTGGACATGGGGTCTACTTTCCACGCTCGCTCCTGCAACCAGGAGACTGCACCAAGCCAGATCTCCACGAACGTGGCCGAACCCCAGCGTGGGTGAGCGCCGACGAAGATGCGATTACCATAGTGATTGAAGCCAGCCAGAAGGCCCTGGCGTGTGCCGGGATCTCCGCTGGTAGGCTGTCCGCGATCTGGCTAGAGCCAGCTTTGGAACAAACGGTAACCGAACGGAGTGATGCCACGCTTCTGGCGCAGTCACTCGGAGCTGGACCGAACCTATTGGCCGCGGATGTGAGTCCACCGTGCAACTCGGGAAGCGCGGCGCTACAGGCTGGTTTCGCCTTCGTCGGTTCAGGCATGGCAACGCATGTCCTTGCTGCATGTACGGGGAGAGCGGGCAACGCGCTGCATCCTGTTGCACGACTAGGCAGCGCCGCTTTCGTGCTTGGGCCGGGCAACGAGGCCGAGGCGGTGTTGGAGGGGGTGGCCTCCTTGGTACTGGAGTTCGACGGCCGCGCACGAGGAGGCGACTTGCGTCCTGAAGCTTGTCGCTCCTCTGACGGTGCCGGGCGCCTAAGCTCTGCTGCCGCGAGGCTGATGCAAGAACTCGACCTGCGTGCTTCTGACGTTGGGCATGCGGTATTTCATCGTGCAAGTGAACGAGCGCAGCGTGAGGTTTGGAAGGGTCTGGGGTTTGCTCCGGAGCAAGTCGCTGGCAGTTCGAACTCACATGGCGTGCCTGAGCCCAACATGGGCTGGGGATTATGTGATGCCCTCGACGTCGCGCGGCCAGGAAGTCGTATTCTTTGTGTAAGTCACACAGAAACGACGAGCCACGCCCTTCTACTGCGTGCCACCGAGCGATCACACTCGTTTCAGCGCCATGGAACGCCGCGTTTCTCACGGACGACACATGGCTGGGCGGAGCGTCGAGAAGCCGTCATCAACAGCATTCACCAATAGGGTTGGGCACGAGTTAACGTCGCTGAGCTGGACGGGTCGAACTAATCTTGGTCGGGGTCGACTAGGGCTACCGCGATCACATGGGTGGGAATGAGAAGATGAGACGAGTATTTGTGGCCGGAGTCGGTCAAACGAGAGTTGGAAGGCGAGTGGAATGCTCCCTGCGTGACTTGGCGCGTGAAGCTGTACTGGCGGCGCTGGCTGAAGCCGAGCAGCAACGCGCCGACGCGATTGTCGTAGGGAATATGTTGGCGGGTGAACTGTGCTGCCAGTCAAATCTCGCCTGTCTGATCGCCGACGTCGGGGGGATGACCGGCGTCGAAGCGATTCGGGTCGAAGCAGCCTGCGGCTCGGGCGGGGCAGCGTTGAGAATGGGAACACTCATGATTGGCTCGGGTGCATACGACAGTGTTCTTGTAGTTGGCGTCGAAAAGATGACAGACAAGCCCTCGGAGGACGTGACTGCCGCACTCGCGTCAGCTGGCGACGCCGATTATGAGGCGCTGCACCAGGCTAGCTTCGCCGTTCTCAATGGGCTCATCATGCAGCGCTACCTTCACGAGTACCATTACAGTCGCGACGACTTTGCCGGTTTCACGATCAACGCACATCGCAACGCTCTCAGCAATCCGATGGCAATGTTTCGCAGAGAGGTTACTAGCAAGGAATTCGCCGATTCCCCACCAGTCTCGACTCCAATACACGTCTTGGACTGTTCGCCAATATGCGACGGTGCTGCTGCGGCGTTGCTCGTTTCGGACCAACATCCGTTAGCAACTAGGACCCCAGCGGTCCGAATCGCTGCTTCTGCGGGTTCTACCGACAGCATTGCCCTCATCACGCGTCGCAGACTCGCGTGGCTCGACGGCGCAGAGCGTTCCGCCAAGGCGGCATATGCTCAGGCGGGGTTAGGCCCCCGCGACATCGACCTGTTCGAGTTGCACGATGCGTTCACCATCATTGCTGCGCTGTCCTTGGAAGCCGCCGGATTCGTAGAACCAGGTCAGGGCGTCCGTTTCGGGTCGGAGCAACACATCGGTCTGCGGGGAGATATTCCGATCTCGACGATGGGCGGTCTGAAAGCACGTGGGCACCCCGTCGGCGCATCCGGAGTCTACCAACTGGGGGAAGCCTGCATGCAATTGCGGGGAACTGCGACCGCCAATCAAGTCGACGGCGCAAGGATCGCGATGTGTCAAAGCATCGGTGGAAGTGGAGCATCCGTCTTTACTCACATT
>JBLNFG010000368.1:0-3235 GCA_050263495.1 Myxococcales bacterium
ATCTCAAAGATTTCCGCGTAACGTCGTAACCATTCCAACTCTTGCTCGAGGGGTCTGAGTTCACCATTGTCGTCGAGTGAGTCTCGCAGCAGCTCCCCGAGCGCAACCACCAGTTGCCGCGCTTGGCTCGGTTCAACAACCAGAAGTCCGGCAACGGCGTTCAGTGTGTTGAGCAGGAAATGTGGATGCAAGTTGGCGCGCAAGCGTGCGAGTTCAGCCTTGCGGCGTTCGCTCTCTGCCGCGAGCGCGCGCATCCGCGCGTCGTTCAGCTGCGTAGGGAAATAATAGATCAGCAGCCAGAAACCAAAGACCGACAGGCCCAGTGGGGCAGACACGCTCAAAATATGGCGCGACCAAGCGTCGGGAGTCCAAAAATGTAGCGAGACCGCGAGCGCACCAAAGGCGGTACTGACGACGACGCCAAGCGCTAAAGCCCCCCGCCAAGGCCAGCCGCGAGAGCGAGCCATACCGTGACCGAGTGATAGCGTCGCCACCTGCAGTGCAACGGCCACGGTGGGCAAGAACGCCGGCACGATCGGCCACCCTGTCCCGACGTCGTGAACGCCGTGCGCAACACCGAGGACCAACACGGCGCCGGTGCCAATCAGACTGCGCGTGAGCGTGTCATCGGGTTGAATCGCCATGAGCCCAGCTTAGCCCGGCCCTTTCCCCACGACGAGGCGCTTACGCTCCGGCACGCGGTACGGACGTTTCTACTCCGTTAGCTTCCGCGCCACATAAGCTCCGTATAGCGAGATTTGGGTCGAGGACCAGCCACCCGAAACGGGAGCACCTAGCACCAATTGGCAGGAGGTATCCGGCACCGTCAAATCATCGCAGTCGTCGAGTTTCCATGCGGCCCAACTGATCTTGTTGTCGTTCATCCAATCGTGCCACGTATCTGCTTCCGACAAACACGGGTCGCTTTGGTCCGTGCCGCCGTCGGCCTTGGTGGCGCCCCACTCCGAGACGAAGATCGGCAACCCGAGGTTCAGCGCCGTTTGAGCCCGCCCGAGGTGCCCACTCGCCACGTTGTGGTCACACGAGTAAAAATGGACCGCATACATCAAATTCGAGCCGGTGAGCGGCGCCTCGGCAGCCACATCGGCGTCTTGGTCCCAATTGGGCGTACCTAGTATCGTGAGATTGGGGTAGCCGTCGGGGTCGTTGTCGCGGATGGCTCGAAGCACGGCCTGGTGATACGGAACGAGCACGCTTGACCAATCGACTTTGAGCGGCTCGTTGTAGGTTTCGAATAGCACGTTTGGCAGGTGTCCATAGCGACTAGAAATGTCCGCGAAGAAGGCGACCGCTTCTGCCTGTTGGTTATGCGCGTCGTGGCTGTGCCAATCGACAATCACGTAGACGCCGGCTTTGGCGGCGTTGTTGATGATGGTTTCAACCTGAGTCTGCATGCTTGCCCTACCTGCAGCTGAGTCGAGGTATGCGCCATCTCCCTCGACGCCCATTGCAGCGCGGATCAAGCTGAGGTTCCAGTGGTCTCGCATCCAAATCAGGGCATCTAGATTGGTAGCATAGCCGTCCTTTTCGAAGTTGAGCCATTGACTACTCACGCCTCGGAGTTGCGTTGGACTACCATGCTGGTCAATAAGCGATGTCCCCGATACGCTCAGATGTCCGTGGATCGCCACGGGCGTCGCGGTGTTCGCGACGCAGCGATCGCTTACGCAATGTTGCTCCGCGGGGCCGCTCGAAGGGGTCCAGGTGCTGCTCGAACACACCTCGAGCGCGCCAGACGCTGCGCATCGCTGCGCGCCGTCGACACACGCTGGACTCGTGGCATTACGCAAATGAACCGAGTAGACCGCTATACCAAACCCGCTGGCGATACTCGTCGGCTCGAACTGTAGCTCGGTAACGGTCGAGCATTCGATGGCGAGTGACGCTAGCGGGATGCTCTTGGTAGCGACGCCGGTCGTCGCCGGAAGTGTGACGTAGCTGCGCGGAGCTATGTCGCTGGTGCCGTCGTACTTCACGTACATGCGAACCGCTTGATCAGAAGCATACGCAACATCGATGCTCGTATACGCACACGCGTCGTAGTAACTCGACGTCTTGTTGAAGCTGAATCCCATCCCGGCATAAACGTCGCTCAACGAACTCTGTCCACCGGCAATCCAGGCGGCGCAGCTACTACCCCAAGGCGGAGCACTCACGCCTTCACAGGCGCCTACGTCGCAGCCAACGCCTGTACCCCGGTAGAAGTACCAACTACCGGTGCGCCCTTCGAAATCGTAGATGTGTCGGTCGCAGCTGCCAAAGTCGTCAACGGTGCCGGGCACGACGCATCGCCCTTCCCCTGAGCACCCATGGGCTGCTGAGCAGGTCCCGCACGACGCTTGGGCTCCGCAGCTATCGAGCAGGCTGCCACACTGACGCGACAAACACTGCGCCACACAAGACTTTGCCGCAGTCGAGCCCCCTACACTCCCACCGCTCGAGGTTTCCGTGCGCGTGCCGCCAACAGAGCCGCCCAGGCTCGGCCCTGCAGCAACTCCCCCGCTAGAAACACCGCCTCTTGAGGATCCGTTGCTGCCCGAATTGGCGTTAGTTCCCACCCCTCCCGTACCACCGCTACTGGCTCCATCACCTCCGGTTCCAGCTTGTTGGGCAGTAATCGTGCCAGCACCACCCTGACCCGGACCAACTCCGCCAGAGGCGCGAACGCACAACGAGGAGAGACAACTCAATCCCGCATCGCAGGTGGAATCTCCGTAACAAGTGCAGCCTTCCGCCCCACTCTTGCAGCTGCCTCCTCCTTTGCTGTCTCCGCTACAACCAATGACCGTAACCAAGATCGCAGCGGCCCATCCAGTGCAGCGGGTGTTTGGCATATTTCCAACAGAACAACGCCAATGCCATAGGGTGTCAACGGGTACATCGCGACGACTATCAGGCACGGGGGCGAAACGAAACCGAACGCGCACGTTACGGTACAACGTCGATACACGAGCGCACCGTCGCTACACCACAGTCGCTCTGGCGGAAGGCACCTTGCACACCCGCTGATCAAACCGAGGCCACGCCGCTGAAATTCAACTGTTTCCGTGAAGAGTCCATGCGCCAGGGCCAGCGCGTGGCGAAACGGGCCTTATTGCGCCTTGCGGTAGGTTAACCAACGCAACTCCATTGGACATTTCATCGTGGGTAGGTCGAACAGGCCAGTGCCTGCGCTCCAGCTCTCGAACCAAGGCGTGGGCGGCCACTGCTTGGA
>JBLNFG010000369.1:0-4303 GCA_050263495.1 Myxococcales bacterium
CCTACGGGCGCTGCTCGCTGCCGCGAGCACCGTGGCCGTCCGTGGAAAGCTTCACTTCGTGCACCTTTCCACTCCCGGTCGCCCAAACCCGAATTCGCTGCGCGAATTCCTAGTACCCCTCGCCTCGGTAGCACTCATCACTTCAAAAGACTCGGGGTACTAGTCCTCGTCGAAGAACATCGGTTCGCGCTGCGAGAGGAACGACTCGATGCGCTCGTGACTGCCGGGCTCTAATTCTAGGAATCGGACGCCCATGCCGGGTGGTACGTCGCTACGCTCGGAGCACTCGCGGATCCACCGCACCTCGCCCAGGGCTTTTACCGCGACGTCCTGACCAGGCAGGTACACGGCGATCTCAAATCTCTCGCCGACTGGCTTGAGCATATGCGTGGCAATGAAGACGCCGCCCACGGACATGTTCTCGACGAATCCGCCGTAAAAGTTGTGATCGCTCCCAATGCTCACGTCGAGTTCCACCTTGTACCGCGGAGCGCTACGTCGATGGTTGTTGCTCGTCGGACTGCCAGTACTGTCCGGTGCATTCGGGATTGGGCTAAACGCGGCTTCCGCATGCGCTTGTCGCGGCGCGCTCGCTTCGCAGTTGTGCTTCCCCATAGCCATTCTGAATCCTTTGCTAGTGTTGCTTCGACTTGTCGCTAGCGTCGTGTGACGCCAATCACGTCTGAAGGCCGCGGCCAGACTCAGCCGGCTCCTCCGGGGACGTCACGAATCCTCGCTTGGATTGTCTGACGCGAGCCAATAAGAGCACCGCGGCCGTGCCGATGAATCCGAGGGCAGAACCTCTCGATCGTTTGCTCACGAAACTGCACCCGATCTCGCCACTCGGGTTATCCGCTTGCCAGTAGGCTACCTGAACGGCGTCAACGTCCGCTTGCGTCAGGTCTCGCTTTTTTGTCTCGTTTGGCAGCGTATACATGTACATGGTCGCGTCAGAGTCGCAGGGGTCTTCCGGCAATCCGAACCAGTGCCCCATTTCGTGCGTCAATACGCTCTGCAAGTCGTACTCGGGCTCTGGTCCCCAAGGACGATCAGCATTTAACTCCTTGAATCGATACGAGCCGTTGATGACAATGTCAGCGTCTACGATGCTGTTATCGTCCTCATCAATGGTGAGTACCGTAATGGCCAATGCACCATCGGCGCGAGCATCTCCACCGGGAACATAAGCAATGCGATGGTCTGCGTGCCCTCGCTCCGAGTCTGGTTTGTCGTCCGCGGAATCGGCGAGACTGATGCTAACCTTTGGCAATTCGGTGGCTGCGCTCGTCCAGGCGAGCAGTGCGGCATTCAACGCCTGCAAAGCGTCGGGCGCACGCTGGAGGGTCTTATCGACGCTGAGCGAAACCGCCGTTTCACGCCACGAAGGAGCATTGGAACCGAAGGTTTTTACTGAGCTTGGGGCGTGTTTGGCCTGGGAAGCCTGCTTGCTGTTAGTAGAATCATGAATGGGACAGTCGGTGCTGAAGCCCTCGGCTGGAATGTAGGTCTTAGAGCGGAGGATCTCGTTTACAGTCGTCGCCTGCGCGTCTCGCACAACGGACAGCGGGCTCTCCGTTCGCATCGGTTGAGCTCCTTGATGCAACGCGAAACCAATCACCAAGCAGGCACCTACCGCAAGGCCACGGCCGGCGCTGCGGAGCCTTGTCGAGGTGCGTTGACCAAGTGTCACTTGGATAGATACGGTCACTCTTCACCGCCGCTTAATCTGCTCGCAGAAGTGGGGGCATGACGTGAGCTCTGGCTGCAACCATCCGGAGTGCGCTATCCAACTCGACTGCGCACATGTCCAGCGAGATGGAGACTTTCAGGCAGTTACAGGAAGTCTCAGGAGGCATTTGGTGGACGTGTCAGAAGCCACGAACGGCCGTAAGACCTATCGAAGGCGCAAGTCCACCGCAAGAGCGGCTTTCCAAGACAGCCGGAAAACAAGGCTCGCTCTCACGAGCTGGAGCGAATCCGCAGCGGAACGGCCATGCCATTGGGGCTGAAAAGGAGGCCGTGCTGAGAAAAAGAGCCTGCCGCGCTAGAAACGTCGCCCTATCGCTGCACTCATCAAGCGAACCACACGAGCAGTCTCAAGACTGGAAGCACGAACGCCATGCAACTCTCCCAGATTTCGTTCCTATCCTTTGCAATCAGTCTTCTCGGTATGGTCGGCTGCGGTTCGGGCGAATCGGACGCTGCGGGACGCGCCAGTGGCACAGCAGGCGCGTCAGGCAGAGCCGCCTCAATCGGAGAAACTCGTCCCTCCACCGCCGGAGCATCAGACACGGTCAGCATTACTAGTGCTGGCGCGAGCGCGGAGGCACCAGCAGCGGGAGGCATTGGCGGCGCAAGCGCAGTAGGCGGCGTGAGCGGTGCTACGGGCAATACTGTGGCGAACGCGCCCGCTACGCAAGCTGGCCCGAGTCTCGCGACCTTCTGCTCCGAAACAGGACCGGTCGTTGATGTCGAGGCTGCAGCAGGGGGCAGCTATCAATCGTGTACTGGGCGCATTGCGGAGACGAGATTCTTGAATGCGTTGTGCACCTGCAACGACGCCACCGTAGCGGGCTATCTGAAGACCAGAAGCTTTGATTCGAGTGCGGCAGGCTCAACGGAAACAGGCGGCTCCGTCGGCATCAACGATACTTACAGCATTACGGCCGGATACACGGACATTGGCGGTACTCTGTCCATTGCCGGAAGTGACAGCCTGACGTTCGCCGGTTACCTACGGTTAGGAAGCGATCTCCACATCAACGGCTCTGCGACAGTAGCCGGTTATACCAACGTGGGTAGAGATGCCTGGCTGCGCGATGGTCTCACGGATTTGGGGCCCGTGACGGTACATGGAAATCTACACACTGCGGCAACGATGATCGCCTTACCGCTCAGGGTTGATGGCCAGAAATTCAGTGAAAGCGTGGCAGTTGTGCCGCCGTGTCCGTGCGAGCCGAGTCAACTACTCGACGTGGCAAAGCTGGTGGATGACGCGCGGCGCTCGAACGATAACGCACATTACGGGATTGATCAGAAGGTGCTCAATCTCGTAGTTGGCAACGTCGAGGTCACGCTACCTTGCGGACGCTTCTACCTGGAGCAGATCGCTGGGGCTGGGAATATCATCGTCAATGTCACCGGACGCGTAGCACTATTTATCGAGGACGATGTCGCGGCGGCTGGCAATCTGGAATTCCGACTTGCTGCTGGCGCGGAGATGGACCTGTTCATCAAAGACAACTTGGTCCTCGCCGGTCGGGCTGTGTTTGGCAGCGCCGAACGCCCTGCTGCAAGTCGCATCTACGTGGGCGGGCAAGGTGATGTAGTTCTCGTAGGCGCCGATCGGTTCGTCGGCAACCTGTATGCCCCGCGCTCGCTCGTCACGGCCGTCGGCTACGCCGACGTCGCTGGTTCGATCTTTGCGCGGGACTTCGTCGTGCCAGGCTACGCAGATTTCGCCTACGATCGCGCCATTCAACACGCGGGAGATAGCTGCGACGTACCTCCACCGCCGGTTGGCACCTGTGAACGGTGTGGAACTTGCACGTCTGGTACGGCGTGTGTCAATGGCTCATGCAGCGCTTGTCATACAGACGCTGACTGCTGTAGCCCGCTTGCGTGCCTGAACGGCGTATGCGCGGAACCCTTGGTTTGGCTTTGAATCTTAGCCCCGACAGCGCCGGTACCTTGTATGAGCATCCCATTGCAGCTCCGGACCCTTCTGATCGGTGGGCACCGGTGCTACGGTCGTCGGTACAGTAATGGGCACCGATGAGCCCGCTCTGAATCCCATCGAACTTGAATCTGCTCCCTACCATGAAAGCGACCGCAAGCAGTTTCCTCGCCGAGCGGCCCCGTGAGCCGCAAGTGGGTGCTGACCGAGCACAGGTGACGCCTCAGCAGGTGGCAGAGGTGGGGATCCGATTCGTGCCGCAAACGTTGCGCTATCTCGGAGTCGCTGAGTTCTCATTGCTTGATGCGGCTCAAGACGTGTTCCTGGTTGCCTTGCGCCGTCTCGCTGACTTCGAAGGCCGGTCGTCACTTACGACTTGGCTCTATGGCATTTGCGTCCGTGTGGCACACGGCTACCGGCGTCGAAAGAAGTCTTCACGAGAAACCCTCGTCGACGCTCTGCCAGAGCTTCAGACGCTCCCAGCTCAGGAGACACACGTTGAGTGCCGCGAGTGGCAACGAGCACTCACCGAATTACTTGACCAACTCGATCAGGCGCAACGCGAAGTATTCGTTCTGTTCGAGATCGAACGTCTGCCGATGAAGGAGGTTTCCGAGGCCGTCGGTT
>JBLNFG010000370.1:0-11216 GCA_050263495.1 Myxococcales bacterium
ATGGGTCAAGTCTTGCCCTGGTGCTCGTTTTGGGGCCGCGGCCCCAAAACCCACAGAAACAAGAATTTCGGAACCACCTACGGGTGGCTAGCAAGCGAAGGGTACAGGTCGCCGACCTAGCGGGATGGATGCGCGAACATGTCCTGGTCGGCTGGGACAAGCCCCTTAGATCTTATGGATCAACTCGGCGTCGTGGAGGCGGGCGGCGGGCAACCCTGGCCCCGCGAACACGACATTGTCGAGGTCGTCGAGTTCTACCAGCAAGTCTTCAGCGGTCACTGCACCTCCGTCATAGCCAGCCTTGTAGATGCTTTCTCTTAGGTACTCCACGGCAGCCTTGACTTCGCGTCCCGAAACCAATCCCCGCTCGTGCGCGTTGACGAGCCCCGCCGGCCGCGGCACGCGCGGCAAGCTGATCGGGATGCCGCCGTCCCTTACCCAGGCAAAAAAACCGAAGATCATCAGATAATTCCGATCCGTCCGGAGCATGGGTGTGCCGTCCGCCAAGGTATAAGGGCTCATCCGTTCGAAGGCAGCCATGTCTTCACACGGTTCAGCCTTCCCTGTTCCGGTGCAGTAGATCGCGCGCGGAGCGACAATCGGGACTCCAGCGCGGGAAAGGGTGCGGATCGTCGAAAACGTCTCGAACGGGCTCAGATAGCTGCGCGGAGAACCGTTGCCATCTAACGGTCCAAACTCACCGACACGACTCGGAGCCCAGAGCAGATGCACGCCATCTTTGGTGATCGTGTACGAGATCTCGTTGTCGTTCGAGAGGCGCCAAAGCGCCGTTTTGCGCCAGCGCTCTGGGAGAAAGAAGTCGAAGAGCCGTGGATTATTGCCGACCACCCACAGGTGGCCACCGGTGCTCTCTACGGGACCGTGGATGTAACCGAGTCCGAGCACCACGTCGCTGCTCAGGTTGCTTGGCAGTTCAACGGTGTCTTCACGACGCGAAAGCTCGTCGAGGTAACCGCGACGGCGATTGGTCCGCATTTGCACTTCGTGCTCTGGAGTACGAACGAGAAGCTCATAGTCGACCATCGAATACCGATGCTCCTCGATCAGACGCTGAAGACGTGCCTCGAACGTGGTGTTGGGGGTCCCTTTCTTGCCGTCGAGCAACGCCTGTGCATCCTGCTCGGACACGATGATGTGTTGCGGCTTCATATCCGCAACCACGTAACCTTTGGCCTCGAGATCGCGGACTGCGAGGGCATTCAGCGTGAGAGCGGTCGTCTCAAGCGCTTTGCCAAACACGCCACCGCGTCGCAACAGCTCCACGACGTTGAAGCCCGGAATCCACTCGTACACGAGCTTATATTGACGCAGAATGTCGAGCTCTACTCCAGGGTGGCGCGCGTTGATCCGGTTGATTTTGGCCAGGGATCGACCGCTCTGCCAGAGTTGCATGCATTCGGGCGGTATGTAGATGGCGAGTGGCCGTTGCGTCTCGACGCTGAAATGGCGGGGCCCGAATGCGCCTTCACGCATCTCCATGACGAGAGAAAACTCTTCCCACGGGCTGTTGAACTCAGCACCCAACGCTTCTTCAATGGTGTGCGTGTCAACCGGTACGTCTTCCCCGACGCGGCAGTTCTTCACCACCAAGTCCATGCTTCTGCCCGCTATCTGCCGCGTGGGCACCCGAAACACGGCGCTCGTACCGTCGAGGCGCGACCGGCGCTCCGCGAACCAATTCGGGGCAAACCAATTCTCAATCTGGAGGTGCTCTTGAGCCTGTACTCCGAGGCGCGTCAGGTAGAGATCGCCATCCTCGGAGCTCTTGACGTGAACATAGGGCACACCAAGAATCGTGAGCACCCTGCCGCCTGGAAGCGGCATATCGGCTCTCGGAAAAAAGTGGCGAGCAATCCCATGATGCGTTGGGCCGCGATCCATGCGGATGAATATTGCAGAAATAACCGCAAATGGCGTGCACGAGAGCCGAGACGGCCAGCAGGCCCGCACGCAAGCGCTCTTGGTTCACGCGGGTCCTTAGACGCTCGGACAAGCACCAGGTTTATATTCGACGCGCGCCACCCCGCAGCCCACGCCAATGACGTCCTTCGAATCACATAAACCACGCACGATTGAGCAAGCCATCTCCGAGCTCGCATCCGCGGGAACGCGCCTCAACGACATGGACGCGTCCGAGGGGGCTGCTGGCAATCTGAGTGTCTTTCTGCGCGGCCCCGTCGAACCGCCCCCAGACTTCTCTCAGTCGGAGCCTTACGAACTTCCGCTGGCCGTTCCACAACTCGCGGGAGGTTGGCTGATTGTCACGGGATCGGGCACCCGATCACGGGAGATCGGTGATGCTCGCGATGCCTGCCTCGGCTGCCTTTTCGTCGAAAGCGGCGGCACGGCAGCCCGACTCTGGCACGGGCGCAATCGCAAGTTCAAGCGAATCACTAGCGAGTTGAATTCCCACCTAATCGTGCACCGGGACCGAGTTGAGGGAGCAGGCCTTCACTTTCACGCCGTAGTACACGCGCAGCCACGCAAACTGACCTATCTGACTCACCTCGCGCGTTATCGCGACGAACGCGAGCTGAACCGTCGGCTCCTTCGCTGGCAACCAGAGGGCATCTTGAACTTTCCGCATGGCGTCGCGCTAGTGCCGTTCCTCATTCCGAGCGGACGCGAGTTGATGCTGTCCACGGGAGCCGCCCTGAAGGAGCGTCCCCTTGCGGTTTGGACGCAACACGGCGTCATTGCGCGCTCAGATGTCTCGGTGCTCAACGCGGTCGATCTGATTGAGTACGTCGAGACCGCGGCGGCCTACGAGTGTCTCGATCGGGTCATGGGTGGTGAAGGAGAAGGCCTATCTCCCGAACAGCTTGCTCAGGTTTGCGCTGCTTATAACGTCAAGCAAAGCGTCTTCTGAGCTCGATGGGTCCTTCGGATCTGCCGCTACGCGGCCGACTCGCCTTAGCGCGGTTGGATACCGAGCGCGAGACGCAGCATCCACGTGCCAATCCAGTGTACCCACCCGAACAGGTTGTAGTGCATGCGTGGTAGGGTCAGGATAATCATCAAAAGGATGAATGGGCTGAATTGAGCCATTCGCTCCCAAGCCGCGCGCCAGCCTTCCGGCACGATCCCGTCGACGATGCGACTGCCGTCGAGTGGATATACTGGCAACAGATTGAAGGCGGCGAGCGCCAGATTGACGATTACCGCGTACCCCAAGAGCGGCTGCAAACCGCGCGCCTCAGCCAGGGTGAGGGGCGCAAAGCGCGCAATCGCCGCAAGCAGTGCACAACAGAGGATCGAAAGACAGAGGTTGGAGAGTGGCCCTGCCGCGGCGGTGAGCATCATCCCTCGACGCAGCGGCACGTCGCTGCGAAAGTTCGCCGGGTTGACAGGCACTGGCTTGGCCCAACCAAACGGTATGCCCAGCAACGGGATGATTGTCCCCATCAGATCGAGGTGCACGAACGGGTTCAAGGTCAATCGCCCTTGGCGCGCAGCGGTGTCATCGCCCAATGCAAACGCGACCCGCGCATGCGCCCACTCATGCACCGACAGGGACAATTGGACGGGGATGTAAGCCACAATCGTCGTTATGAAGTCTTGCTGTGACCACACGGTGAGGCCTGGTTGATCACGATACTCGAACAACCGCAGGCGGTCACGCTCGCGTCACCACTGTCCGATACTTAAGGCCCCGACTGCCGTATTGCGATATTGCCGCCGCGCGACGCTCGACTAGACCATGCCTGACGGCTTCAGTAAGCGGTTTCTTGCCGATTCAGCACGGCACGCTCAAGGCTTCGACCTGAGAGATCGATTTCAGGGCGAATCGTGCGAGCGAGACTGCGCACCAGCACCGGCTGAGCGGGTGGCACCCTCGACGCCTGAGGCCGATGTTTGGCTCGGGACGGAAAAAGCCACGCAGAAACCACCGGATCTGGCCGTTTGGTTGAGTCAGCGGGCATGTCGCGCTAAAACCGCGCGCCTCTTACTGGAAGAAGGAAGAACCGTGGCCCGCTTTATCGATGAGCTCCGACGTACGCACGACTGTGGACAAATCCGCGCAACCGACATCGGTCAAGAGGTAATCCTCTTTGGTTGGGTTGCTAATCGACGCGACCACGGCGCGCTAATATTCATCGACCTGCGGGATCGTGGGGGCATCACGCAAGTGGTGTTCGATCCGGACGTGTCGGCGGCAGCTCACGAGATGGCGGAAGCCATCCGCGGCGAGTGGGTCATCGGCGTGCGCGGCACCGTGCGATCGCGCGGCGAGCAGTTCAGCAAAAAGGAAGGCAAGCTGGTGAGCGCCGCCAACCCGAATCTGGCGACGGGCGAGGTCGAGATCGTTGCGCTCGAGGCCACGGTATTCAACCGCGCCGAGACGCCACCGTTCCCCATCGAGGCACGCGCCGACACGCGGGAAGAGGTACGGCTCGAGTACCGTTACTTGGATCTGAGGCGTGAGCCTTTGCAGCAGTCGCTGATGATGCGGCACCGGATCAACCAGGCGACCCGGAACTACTTGGCAGGTCAAGGCTGTCTAGAGATCGAGACGCCTTTCTTGTGCAAGTACACGCCCGGAGGCGCCCGCAACTTCCTCGTGCCGTCGCGCTTGCACGAAGGCAAATTCTACGCACTCGCGGAGAGCCCGCAGCTGTTCAAACAGCTATTCATGGTCGCAGGCTACGATCGGTATTTCCAGATTGTGCGCTGCTTCCGTGACGAAGATCTCCGACTCGATCGTCAGCCGGAATTCACGCAGATTGACATCGAACTCAGCTTCGTAAACCAAGACGACATCTTCGCGTTAATCGAGGGTTTGGTTTTCGACATCTGGAAGGCCGCGCTCGGGCTCGATCTGAAGACGCTGTACCCAAACGGAAAATTCCCACGCGTCATCTTCGACGAGGCCATGAACAAGTACGGCAACGACAAGCCTGACCTCCGTTTCGAGCTACCTCACGTCGATTTGACCGAACTCGTGATCGAGCATGGCGGCGGCGGAATTCCGTTCTTCCAGACGATCGCCGAGCGTTTTGCGAATGGCTCTTATCGGCGTGATCTCCCCGCCGAGATTGTCAAAGCGCTGGTAGTGCCGGCAAGTGCCAATCTCTCTCGCACCGACGCTGACAAGCTCGAAGCCCTGGCGAAAAGCATGGGTGCCGGCGGCCTTGCCCGCGCCAAGGTAGCCGCGGACGGAACCTGGACCCAGTCGCCGTTGGCGAAGACGGTCACCCCTGAAATGCGGCAAGCCATCAACGCAGCCGTCGGCGCGAAAGAGAACGATCTGATCCTGTTCCAGTTCGGAAAGACGTCGTTGGTTCACACAGTGATGGCGAACCTACGGGTGGCCGTAGCCAAACGCATGGGCTTGATTCCAGAGGTCGGCCACGGTGGGAAGTGGAATTTCCTGTGGGTGGTCAATCCTCCGCTGTTCGAGTACGACGATGAAAAGAAGCGGTGGGCTGCGGCGCATCACGCCTTCACGCGTCCGCACGATGAGCACGTCGATATGATCCAAACCGATCCCGGCAAGGTCCTCTGCTACCGCTACGATCTGGTACTGAATGGATTCGAGATCGGCGGCGGCAGTATCCGCCTCCACGATCCGGAGGTGCAGAAGAAGGTCTTCTCGGCACTCGGGCTCGATGACACCGAAGCGCAGGCCAAGTTTGGCTTTCTGTTGTCAGCACTCCGTTACGGAGCGCCACCGCATGGCGGAATCGCGCTGGGTCTGGACCGAATCTGCATGCTGCTCCGAGGCACCGAAAGCATCCGCGACGTGATTGCCTACCCCAAGACCCAAAAGGGGACCGATCTCATGAGCGACGCCCCCACCCAGGTGAGCGCGGATCAACTAGCCGATCTGCATATCGGCGTGATTCAGAAGTAGGCTAGTTTCGTACCTAGACACCTAATGTAAGAGCAGCCGAATCTCGCAGCCTGGCGAAAAACCTCGCGAAGTTCGGCGCTCTTACGCTTGACGTTCAGGGCCACCTGACGTCACTCTTGCGGATGGAACAGCGATGACCGACCGCATCCTGGTCGTCGACGACAGCCCCACGATCAGAAAGGTGGTTTCAGCCATTTTGGATCGCGGGGGGTATTCGACCTTGGTGGCTTCGGATGGACTCGAGGCACTCGAGGTATTGGCGCGCGAAGAGGTCGATTTGGTGCTGCTCGACTTCGTGATGCCGCGCATGAACGGCTTCCAGTTCTGCCGTGAGATCAGGCAGAAGCGGCGGCTTGGGGATTTGCCGATCGTGCTAATGAGTGCCAAGGGTGACAAGATCCGCGGCCAATTCCTGCAGCAGACGGGCGCTATTGACGCCATCACCAAGCCGTTCGATGCGCGTGGCCTGATCGCGGTGGTGGAAGGGTCTCTGCGGCGGATTCGCCAAGGTCGGACGCTGTCGTCGGCGCCGCCGCCCCTCATCGACCTCGACACCGAGAGTGGGTCCGATCCGGTTGCTTCGAGCAGGGGCGAACCGGCAAGTGCCGCGGTCGCGAAGCGCCTCGAAGCCTCGCGGCAGTTTGCGGAAGCACTGTCGAAAGTGCTCGTCCCCGAGCTGGCCGCGGTCCTCGAGTTGCCGAAAACATCGCAGCCACTGGTTCAGAAAGCTATCGTGCACGCCGTAACTCCCGATGTGCTGCAAAGTCTCGCAGCTCGGCTTGGTGCCATCGCGGGAGCGAAGGGCACCCATCAAGTCCTTGCTGGCGATCTAGCGGTCGTGTCCATTGCCGAGGTGCTTCAGATGCTGCAGCTGCAGCGCCAATCAGGATCACTCGTCGTAACCACGCGCGGGGGTGAGGTGACGATGCACCTGTTCGAGGGGAGTGTCGACTTGGCCCGTTCGCGGGGGTTGCGCGATGAATTTTTGCTCGGACGCTTTTTGATCAACCGCCAGGCCCTCACTCGCAACGCGCTCGACCAAGTGGTTCGCGACAACGTGACGCGACTCCCGCTTGGCGAACGGCTAATGGAGCTCGGCCTCGCTACGGAGTCGCAGATCCGTCGTGCGCTCGAGAAACAAACCGCTGAACTCGTGTATGAGGTGGTGCGCTGGCAACAAGGTCGATTCGCCTTCGATGTTGGCTACATCGATCCCGCCGCCCGCCAAGTTGGGCTCCAATTGCCGATTGGGGCACTCACCATGGAAGGGTTTCGCCGAGTCGACGAGTGGCGTTTGATCGAAGGCTCCTTCGATTTCGACGAGGTCCTTTACCGCGACGACCTAACCATAGATCGCACCAAAGAAGACCTGACGCCTGAAGAGCAACAGGTGCTCGGGGCGGTAGACGGCATCTCGACAATTCGGGAAATCATTCATGCGAACGCCGGTAGTTCATTCGAGGTATGCAAGATCCTCTATCAATTCTTGAACTCGCGATTGGTGCGGCGCAAAGTGGCGTAATGAACTTGCAGCGTCGCGTTCGCGGGCAAGAACGGTTAGCAGCGCCGATGCCGGGAAACCTGCCGTGATCCCCAGTCAAGAACTCGATCTGATCCTGGCGCAGGAGATCACCCGACGAATTGGCGGCGATCACGATCCGCCGCCAACCCTGGATGCTCTCCGAGCTGCGCTGCACGTCTTGAAGGGCTCCGCTGGCATGACGGGACATCACGATCTCACACTGCTCGTGACCCAGTATGGGCAACGCGTACGGAGTGGTGAGTCCGACGCGGTGACGGAAATTGTCGATCTGCTCCGGGCAGCGGCGAGTCGTTTGGAAAAGGGGTTACCACCCTTTGCCGCACGTTGGCCGGAGCCGCCGCCAGGCTTGGTGCCAAGCCAGATCCCCAGCGATCAGCGCAGCGACTATCTGAACGCGATGCAAGATCGGCTTGGCGAGCTGGAGGCAATCGTCCGACTTGGCTTTGGCGACGAGCATCAGCTGGTTGCGGCGTGCCGAAGCGTTCACTCGATGAAGGCCCTTGCAAGCGGCGTCGGAGATGACGTCACAGCCTGGTACTGTCATCATTTGGAGGCTCGGTTACGGCATCCGGCAGAGGAAAGGCCGGGCAGCGCCGAACTCTTTCTCGAAATCTCGAATCACCGCGCAACGCTGCTGCGACTAGTAGAAAGCCCGGATCACGCACTCGAAATGCTCCGAGTCCTGGCTCCAACGCGACCCTCCAAACGCGTCAGCCAACCAGCGCACGCAGCGAGTGAGCCGTCGGGGCTGGATCGATCGTTCCTCGAACTGCGCAGCGGTCGAAGTAGCACGCTGCCGCCCGGTGCGGAAACGGAAGCCGACGCCGAGAGCGCGATCCGCGTGCCGACGGCAGCACTCGAGCACTTCTCTGCGCAAGTCGAAGGCATGGGTACAATTGCCGATCGGCTCCTCGCCACGGCGGACGAAGCGCAACACCTTGGACGCGCGCTACGCGCATTGCAGCAGGAATTTGCGGTGATTCGGCAAGCATTCCCGGCTTTGCCGAGGAGCGACGAGGCGGCTTGCCCTTCGGCGATGCTTCGTCTGAAAGAGTCGTTACGAACGAGTCCGTTAGATCGCTTGGCGGCAAGCGTCGATACGCTTACTGATCTCAGTGTAAGTGCAGATCGCGTGAGAGATGAGTGCCGCGATGGGGCAGATGCACTGCGAAGCAGCTGGCGCGAAACACGCGGTCAGTTGGCGCAGTTGCGGCGCACAACCTTGGCGAAGGTGTTTGCACGATGCGAGCGTGCAGCGCAACGCTATGCGGAAGCTGAAGGCAAGCGTGTGCAAGTTGACTCCGTTGGCGGCGCGTTATCCCTCGAACGATCACTCGCGGAACGACTGATAGAACCCCTGCTGCAGATCACGAAGAATGCAGTCTGCCACGGTATCGAACTACCACCGACGCGGCTGAAACACGGCAAGCCCGAAGCTGGCTGCCTGCGCCTGCTTGCGGAACCTCAAGAGGGATGGCTGCGGATCGTCGTCGAAGATGACGGACGCGGTGTGGATCTGGAGCGCGTGCGCAGCTGCGCGGTGGAACAAGGCCTCTTGACGGAGAATGAGGCCGCAGGGGTAGGCGAGGACGAACTACTCAATCTGCTGTTCATCCCTGGCCTTTCGACTTGCGCGGATCCGGGAATGATCGCCGGATGGGGAATGGGGCTGGATCTCGCACGCGACGTCGTACGACGCTTGGGTGGCACGGTTCGCGTGTCGGCACTCTCGCCGGCTGGCGTGCGTGTAACGCTCGAGCTTCCAAGCGAGACGGCGTAGCCAGAGCGGAGCATCCCGGGCGTTTGCTGCACCGCAAACGCCAACGGCGCGTCCTCGGATTCAGACGCGCCGTTTATCGGCAGTGGGATGTGTGACGAACCTGGTTGGCTCTGCGCACGCCGCTCTAGAGCAGGTGCTCGCGCCCGTAGTGGCTCGAGCTTAGGGCGAGCACTTTCGAGCCGTGCAATTCGGGCCTGCTTCCGACGTGGCGCAGTCTTCATTGGTCGCGCAGGAGTCGATGCCAGGAACCTTCAGCGGCCATTCAATGGTGGACTGAATATTGAGAACCGCTTTGCCCGAACCTGCCGCGGCTTCGGCCGCACTCAGCCGATAGACGCGAACGACGGGATAACCGGCGGTGCCAAGTTGGATCAAGCCGGTAACCAGCGAACCATCCACCTTGACCGAGCCCGAATCGGGCGAGTCGCAGAGAATGAGTCCCTTCAGACCGCCATGGTGGCTAATGTCGAAGCGCGCGATGACCCGCGCGTCGTCGGCGTTCGATCCGGGCTTCCACGTAACGGTGGTTTCCTTGTTTGGCTCGAACGGGATCGGACTCTCTCCGGTCAGCTCGAGAGGATCGATGCACGTGCCCTTGACGGTGAATTTCGTCGCATCGTCGGCACCCGCGTTGACCGACACCTCATCGCCGGGGGCACACGGTGGATAAGCGAGATCCGTGGAACCTGCGGATTCATAGGTGTTGTTGATCGGCGAAAGGCTAAACTTGTCCGCGCTACCTTCGGCGAGTTTCAGCCCGCTCACTTCCAGGTTGCCCATGCTTACCGACGTCGGCAGAGCCATGCAGGTGCCGTCGCTGTCAGACAAGCCGTAACACTTCTCCGTGGTGCTCGCGCACTTCGGATCGCAGAACGGGTTGGTGCTGGTGTAGAGCTTGCAGACGCCAACCGCCTTGGTTTCCTTCAGATTGTCTGGAACTGCGGGGCCATTCTTGGGGAAGCCAGAGATCTTCGCGTCAGCTTCCGTGCTGAGCTCGGCATTGGCCGGCGTGAGATCCACGTTGACGATCGCCCAAATCCCAGGGCCTGTAGCCGTGGACGTCGCAGAAGTACCACCCGAACCAGTGCTGCTCTTTCCCCCGGTTGAGCTAGCCGTGGTCTTCGTGCCGCTCGTTCCGCCTTTGCCGCTTGTCTTGGTGCTACTCGAGCCACCCTCCGCGGTAGTGTCGGACTCGGTGTTGGAGCTCTGACTGGCGCCGCCCGTAGCACTCGCGTTGCTGGACCCCCCTGCACCGGATGCTTGCTGAGCGTCTTCGCACCCACCGAGCATTGCCGCCAGGCACAAGCAACTCAGGCTTCCACTGACGGTCAGAGCAGTCATGGTTCGCGTCATCTTCCCGGATCGAGTCGTCATCGTTTTGTCCTGTCGTAAGAAGGTAATTAGCGCTGTTAGAGTCGGAGCTCCTGACCAGAGTCGGCTGGCTTCGCGTTCCTCGCGCCTGAGTGGGTGTCTCTCGCGTACCCCGAGGCAGCATACTTCGGGCTGCGGATCGTTGTCTCGTCTGAGGGCCAAGACGGCTCATGAACATGAACGCGCCGATTGGCCGAAGATGACAAATGGGACACCTGAACGCCAGCTGCCTGGTCGGAAACAAGATCTTCTCGGGAATCCGCGCCGATATCAGCCCAATTCGGGCTCAACAAACAATTCCGTGTTTGTTCCAAAAACGCCCCCAATGCGAGCAGCTCGCATCGTTTGTCTTTTGTTCAGCCCGTCGCGGTCACGTCGCTCACCGAGCGTCAGTCGCAGTCGCACTCAGTGTGCCCTGGGCTGTCGCGGTCGCTGTTCCGTCGCGGTCGCTGATTCCGTCGCGGTCGCTGATTCCGTCGCGGTCGCTGTTTCCGTCGCGGTCACGTCGCTCACCGAGCGTCAGTCGCAGTCGCACTCAGTGTGCCCTGGGCTGTCGCTTTATGGCGGTCGCAGTCGCTGATTCCGTCGCGGTCGCTGATTCCGTCGCGGTCGCTGTTTCCGTCGCTGTTTCCGTCGCGGGCGCTGTT
>JBLNFG010000371.1:0-4012 GCA_050263495.1 Myxococcales bacterium
AGAACCAGCGAGGGATTCGGTACGTGTACTGGATCCACGGGTTTACTCTGGGAGAGACCGCTGCATCGTCAATCACGAAAGTTCCCGTGTGTGGACGCATCCCGTTGTAGATCCAGACGCGCTTGCCTTGCGCCCTGGTCTGAGCGGCCACAGCCAGTGAATAGATCGAGGGAAAGGCGCAGTAGATGTCCACCTGCAGGTCGGGGTTGGGCGCTGCGGTTACGAAGGACGGTACTGGCTGGGCGTTGGCGGCTATTCGGTTGATCGCTTCGACATCGGCAGGCCCGGGTTCATCCATGGTGTAGAGGAAGTACTCAAGGTTCGGGCCGTACGGCGCTAGCGAACTGTACCATCCCTGGGCTTCGCTCGGCGTGAGCTCTCCACCATAAGTATGAATCGAGTACATGTCCTGCCCGATGCCCTCCCCTGGACCATCGTATCCCTGCTCGCGCGAGAAGGCCGTACCATCGAGTCGTGCTTGAATGGAGGCGTCAGGCGCATCCTGATCACCCAAGAACATGGTGACGCGATGACGTCGGCCCAACTTGAAGTGGCGCATTCGCAGGCGTTCTACGGTCTCGAAGTCATCCGTCTCGTAAGTAGGCGAGTACCGCGCATACATCATGTTGCGGTCAAGCTCCCCACCTGAGAACCACAGCATGGTCTTGGCGGTCGGCGTGTCGGGCAGAACCGCATCGAGCACTCGCAGCTCGACTGGGAGCCAGCAGGTTCTCAAAGGACAAGGCACCCCCTTTGCCTGTACCACGAAGCTGCCTCGATAGGTTCCCGGCGGTGTCTCCTTGGGAATGTAGATGTCCACCCAGACGCCCTGGTTCTGGTTAGCTGGCACGACCAACCGAGCGTCATCTTGAATCGGGATGAGTGCGTCCGGAATCCAGCCGGTCATGCCGGCTGGTTCGGCAGCGCTGCCCGGTTCCCACGCGAGGGCGTGCGAGCGATTAGTAACGTTGAGGTAATGTTCCGCGAACAGCTCAATCCGGCGGCCCAGGAAATAGGCATCGGGATCGGTGCTGAGTCCAAAGTTGTGGATCGGGCCCAAGCGATCAAGTTGCACCCGAACATCCTTGGTCTGCTCGGCGCCACCCTCCAGGATCACCTGGAAGGCGACCACTTCGTTGCGCGCACCGAACAATGAGACCTGCCGTCTAACGGCGTCATATACGCCATTCCCCCTCTTTAGTGGGTGGCTTGTCTCGGTTGCCTTGATTTTGGTGCCGTCGTCCAGCGCCCAGATAGCGGCGATCTCAGCCGCCGCCCGCTCCGGCAGGCTCACCATTACGAGCGCACCGACCAAAACCTTCACGATGGGTTGCGTTCCCTGCATCGTCATCTCCGTTGGGGAATGTGAGGTTACTCGTCGCGGACTGCTCGCACGTGTGAGCAGTCATCTTTCCAGACCTCGAGGGTAACGTCGTCATAATGCACGAAACCCTCGTAGTAATTTTCGTGTGGATCGCCGAACATGAAGTAGTCCGGGTAAGAAGTGTTTGCGGGCCAATGGGGGTAATCCGGCCCGAGCTGAGGGTAATACGAGTTGTCCACGCAATCGCCAGCCGACTCGTGAGTGCGGTTGAAATGGAAGACACACGACCGGGCCGCATCGATACTGGCCCGGTAGGTCTGGTAGCCGCCGAACGCAAACCGTCCCTGCGCCTGCATGGTGAAAACCGTGCCTTGGCGTTCGATTGTGACTTGATACCATTCACCCGGCAGGTACGAGTCGACTGCGCGAATGGTATCTGACGGCTGCCAGCTCCCACCGGAGTATGGAATGAACGGCTTCCCGACGGTCGCCTTACCCTTACCCCGTCCGTCCAGAGCGAACATCATTAACGGTTGCTCGCCGCTCTCAACGAACTCCGACCCGTTGAAGATCTCCATCCATGGGGGATAGTTGTTGTCCGAGTCGAAAACGACTTTGCGATGGTGATGAATCCAGACGTTGTTGTGAGGACCAGGAACCGTGTCTAAAATGGTGAGCCAATAGAAGCCGTTCTCTTCAGTGGCGTCGCTGTCCAACCACGGCTCGCCGCGCTCGCCGCCGTCGTACCCATTCAGCCCCGGTCGGCCATCACCGAAGCTCGGAAAACCGACGCGCAACGAGACGCGGTAGCGGTCGGGCAGGGCGCGTGTGGGGCGCACGATGGTGGCGTCAGTGTGCTCGGGTGAAGTCACGCGCAACACGCGATTGCGGCCGCCAGCCGGATCGGGCACGGTTCGTGCGAGTTCGTTGACGTCCCTGGGCGAACGCGAGTACGAATCGACGGTTAACCAACGGTGCGTACCGAAAGTCGCTTTCGCGCGGTACGCACTGGGGGCGCTGATTCCACGACTTTGGAAGTAGTATCCATTATCGTCGTAGGGGTCCAGGTCGGCGCGCACGTCTGGCACCCACGCGCGCTTCGGCAACGGGCTGTCAAATGTCTCCCGGTGCAAAACAACCCAACAACCCTTGTTGCGGCTGCAATCGCCGGCAGTGGCAGAAGCGGACAGGGCCGCGCTGGTTTCGGCAATGCTTTGCTCGGCCATGCCTTCGTCCCCGTCGTTGGGAGTGCCGCAACCGGCAGTGCCGCTCGCGATCAGTGCCGAAAATAGGGCGGTCCTGCCGGTTACCCGCGACAGCGAGAAGAATTCGGTATGGCCCCACTTCGCAATCGACATGTTTCCTCCTGGTTCGGTGCCCTGTGACTTCACGACCTGGCAGACACTAACCGCCATGGTGGCGAACCAAGCGCGTTTGAGCGCAGTGCTCGATCACCTACGAGGTCCGTCGCGCTTCCTGATCTCAGCAGCAAGTTAGTCTAGTCCGTGAGGCATTGACAATAAGTAACTCGTCGTAGTGTGCAGATACTCGATCGAGCCTGATCAGATCACGTCCCGATAGTGGTAGTTGAGGAGCCCACCTACCCGTTCGTGTCCTTTCGGCAGGCGCGCGTGACGGCTTTGGCAAGAGGCAGGATTAGGGTCGACGCGCGCGGCGTACGTGCATCCGTGTGGGAGCGTCAGCGATGCGGTCAACGAAGAAAGTCGCAAGAATTTCTGGGCCTAGTGCAGCGGCGCGACGAATCGCCGAGTGGCGCAAGACGGGTCGAGGGGGAGCCCGGATGCCGGAGACGCTGTGGCGTGATGCGGAGGAGCTACCCGGGTTCACGAAACCAACGGTTCGTGCGCTGAAGATCGACTATGAGAGACTGATGAAGCGAGTCGTAGCGGCAGCAGGAGTCCAGGCAGCTGTGCCGGGAATCGCCCTAGCCGGACCGCGTCCGACTCCTGCGTTCATCGACGTCGGCAGGGCTGGCGAGATTCGCTAAAAGGTGAGGCAGCGCCCGATCCATTTCCGCGTCATACACCGTTCCGCTTTTTGGTCAGCGCGTCGCGGCAACGTCACTGCGTGCTCACCCCCGGAGCTAACCCCACAACCATCGGCGCGACCAACACCTCCAAAGCCTTTTGGACATCTGGAGCCGTTCAGATGACATACCACGAAATTGCCATGCTGCTCGCCGGCCTGGTGAAGAAGCACGGCGTCGACGCGAACGCGGTCATGAACGATTTCCTCACCCAGAAGTGGAACCAGGAGAAGGGCGGCAAGCTCGGCTTCGGCTTCGCCATCAAGACGGCGCGCTACACGGGCGGCATGCTCGGCATGGGCCAGCACGTCGTGCCGGACACGCACTTCATCCGCCACCTCTTCGGGATGCACCTCGACGACCCGCGCATCGGCGACGTGAAGGGCCTCTTCGGCACCGACTCGCCCGAGCGCGAAGCGGCGCTGCGCGGCATCGACCTCTGGTTCCGGAAGAACCACCCTGCGTTCGAGTGGACGCGGCAGAAGATGCTGAAGCGGTACGGCGAGGACTTCGGCGAGCACGCCACGTTCGGCGCCTTCTGGCACCACTGGACGCTCATCCCGCTCCACGAGATGGCGCGCGGCTGGTCCGCGGGCCAGGCCGACAACCAGGGCACGGACCACGAGGTGTTCTGGAACGCC